>JAISBG010000756.1 GCA_031266315.1 Planctomycetaceae bacterium
TAATTTTCATTTGTGATAGAATTAAGAGATTGTTATGGGAACGAAGTTGGGTCTGCGGAGATTGAATTGATTGACGATGCGGTGTTGCCAAAAGGAACACGGTGTTTTGTCGGGTTTACAGAGGAAGCGTATTCGTTACGTAAATCAATTACATGGGAGAATCGGGATTCTTTCATTGGAAACCATGTTGAAATTATTTTTCAAGAGCACGGTGCGAAAGACAAACCGCGAATGGGACGAATTGTTCGGACGCGACCTGATCGGGATTAACAATTATTATGACGATTACTATGAAACGTAAGCAGAAACAAGGGCAAATGAGTATCGATAATATCAAAAGCCTCTTAATGAAAGGCGAGTCAATTGAACATATCGCCGAATCATTAGATGTTTCTACTACGGCGATGTATCGACTGTGTCATATACACAATATTGATTTTCGGGGGATTCGTGCTTTGTCGCGCAGTCGGAAATCAATTGAATTGTGTAAAGAAAAAGAAGCGAAACGAATAGAGAAAATAAAGATACGAAAAGAAAAGAGGAAAAAGCGTGAAAAAGAACAAAAAGAGTACAGAAAACAAGTTGAACATAATCGTAAAAAACGTGCGGATAGAATAAATCAAATCGCTAAAATGCGTCGAGACGGCGCGACTTATTCGGAAATTGCGGTTAAATATAAATTAACGACAGAGAGGGTTCGGCAGATTCTTTTGGACTATAATAAGTCGTCGGATATTCCTGTACCGCCCGAAGATTTCAATCATAAACGTCCACCGAATCCAGATGTTACAGCAAGACGGGAAAAAGTTGCAGAATTGCGTCGGACGGGATTGAGTCATCAGGAAATAGCCAAAAAGACAAAAGTATCTATCGGTGTGATTCGGCAAGATTTAGAAACATATAATCGCGATTCCGACAATCCTATCACACCTTTTAGAGTCGATAAACGACAACATATTGACGCAACGGCAAAGTTAGACATCGTAAAAATGAGGAATAAGGGCGCGTCAATTTCTGAACTCGCTGAAAAATACGATGTTTGCCAAAGCCGCATTTATCAAATATTGAGAGAAGCCAGTTGGTGATTCTAATTATGCTTTCATAATTTTAACAAATTCTATTTTATTGCCTTGTGATAACATTCCACATGCAAACTATCCACTCTCCACTACCAACTATATTTTTATGTTGTTGAGAAAAGGCAGTTAAAAAAAAGATCATTCATGAATTTATTAGTGGTCATTCTAGTAATCGGTACTTCAATCGTTTCCGAAAGTCAACGGCTCGTCGAAACAACATCGGACGATGGTCAAATTCGTGCGGCTTGGAATGTTTCTCCCGCCAATCCGCAACTCTCCGATACCATTTTATTAACCCTCGAAATCGAAGCCGATTCCACACTTCATGTCGAAATGCCTGTATTCGGTTCCATGTTGGGCGAACTCGAAATTGTTCAGAATACCGAACAAACCACCAATATTACGCCCAACCGCGAAACCAAACAACTCGTTTTACAAGTTATTCCCCAACATGACGGAAAAACTCCCATCTGGCAAACAACAATTCATTATACCGACCAACGTAAAGAACTTCAGGGAAAATCCTATTCGCTGACCGTACCGGCAACAGAGTTGGAAATCAAATCAACGGTTACGCCGGAATCGGCTTCTCTCGATAATATCTCTGCTTCACCGGATATTTTTGAATTTCATTCCATACATTTCCTTTGGATTATTCTTGCCGTTATTGTTATCGTTCTTGTCATTGTGTTATTCCTTTTGATCCGGTTCTTGCGTAAACCGGCAACCGCTTCATCGGAATCACACCTGACTCCACAAGAAATTGCGTTGCAACGTCTCGCCTTACTACTCGACAGCCGACTACACGAAATGGATGTCAAAAACTTCTTCGTCGAATTGACCGGTATTGTCCGTTGGTACATCGAACAACAAACAAATCTTCGCGCTCCCGAATTGACAACAGAAGAGTTTTTGCATGAAATTACACAACAATGGGAACACCGCTCCGCATTACCGCCGGAATTGCGTGATCGGCTTCGCCTCTTTCTCGAATCAGCAGATATGGTCAAATTCGCCCGATTTCAACCTTCCCACGACGAAACAATGCTTGGTGTCCGTAGAGCGGAAGAATTCATTTTCCAGTTCACTCCCCAAATAATCTCTCAAGATAACCAACAACCATAATATAATAGGAATCTTTCCTAATTCATTATTCATTTTTACCACAGAGAACACCGAGATAATTTTTTTGATCCATGTTTTTGACCGCTTAAAAAACATAAAACAAAGAAGCAAAGTATTAAAGTTTTGTGTATTCCAATTGTTCAAAAAAATTGTTCAAAAAATCTTTTCTCTGTGTTCTCTGTGGTTAAAAATGAATTATGAGAGATACCCAAATCAATCATTGCAAAACCCGCTCACCCGGAATATGAAACAGTTCAACGATCAACACAAGTTGTTTTTTGGCGTCATTCTTGTTGCGTTGCTTTTTACCGGTTTCTGTTTGACCGGCTGGTTTTTCGCCCGAAATCAAATTATTCGCCGCCCGGAATATCGGTTATCCGCTGACCGGATTCTGATTACTGTTCCGCCGCCTTGGGTTCCCGAAAACTTCGTCCCGGAAGTTCTGCAAAGTTCCGGCTTGGATACCAGCACAACCCTCTTCGATAACACCTTACCGCAAAAACTTTCCCAAGCTTTTTTGGCGTCTCCTTGGGTTGAAGAAGTCCGTCAAGTACAAATACGTTATCCCGCTGGAGCCGAAGTACAACTCGTTTACCGTGTTCCGGTGGCACTCGTGGAAATGGTTTCGCAAGGACTTTATCCAGTTGATCGGAACGGAATTTTATTACCAACCGATTACTTTATCAGTGTCGCGCCGGAAAAAAAAGAAAACTATCTGCGAATTACCGGAATTCGTTCTATGCCGCTCGGTGTTACCGGAACGCTCTGGGGAGACCCGCTGGTTCATACAGCCGCCCAACTTGCCGGTTTACTGGAAGATGTTACGCAAAAATTGGGACTGGTCAAAATCATTCCGTCCCATGAGGCAACTCCAACCGGTCACCGAATCACTTGCCGACTCCAAACAAATTCCAAAACAGAAGTTCTTTGGGGACGATTCGAACCCAACGACCCAAAAAACTCCAGCAAAAAAAAACACCTCCTAGAAATTGCCGAACTCTACCATTCCCTCGACAACGTTCCCGCACAATTTCAACCCATTGATTTAAGCAAAGATTAAATCATCACTACACAACATCATTGAGAAAATAAAAAAGGACTTGCCTCCAATCACTGGAAAATGGTAAAATACTTGTTGAAGTTATTTACCCAATTATTTACCCAATTTTTTACCTAATTGTTTGCCCAATCCGGCAACTTGAATCTATTTTAAGAAAGAACAAATAGGAGAAAAGAACCCATGATTTCAAACAACCGAAAATTACCAATCGGCGTTCAAGATTTTGAAAAACTCCGTTCAGGCGGAAATATCTATGTTGATAAAACTGCCTACATTCATCAACTCACCACAATAGATGCGCCCTATTTTCTTAGTCGTCCTCGTCGTTTTGGTAAGAGTCTTTTTCTTTCCACGCTGAAAGCATATTTTCTTGGCAAAAAGGAACTTTTTGACGGTTTGGCGATTTCCGAGTTGGAAAATGATTGGCTTGAATATCCGGTTTTTTATCTTGATATGAATGTGGAAGGTTACCTCAATATTGATTCTCTTTATCAGGCATTGGATACGAATTTGCGTCAATTAGAAGAACAGTGGGATAAAAATGAAACCGAAACAACCCCAGCCTCACGTCTTTTAGGATTGATTCACCGCGCTTATGAAAAATCAGGGCGTAAAGTTGTAATTTTGGTGGACGAGTACGATAAACCCTTGGTGAATACTTTGGACAAAGCAGACGTGAATGAATCCATGCGTGAAGTATTGAAAGGTTTTTATGGGATATTGAAAAGTGCGGATGCTTATTTGCGTTTTGTTTTTCTTACGGGAGTTACGAAGTTTTCGAAGGTGAGTGTTTTTAGTGACTTGAATAATTTGATGGATATTAGTTTGAACGAAGAGTTTTCAGGAATCTGCGGAATATCCGAAACGGAATTAGTGACGTATTTTGAACCGGAAATAGATCGTTTAGCCCAAAAAAGAAATCTAACCTACCAAACGGTACTGGACATGTTGAAAAAACATTATGACGGTTATCGTTTTGCTAAAATAAGTGAAGAGATGTATAATCCGTTTAGTGTTTTGAATACTTTTTTCAATCGAGATTTCGGAGATTATTGGTTTTCAACCGGTACGCCGACCTTTCTTGCTAAAATGCTCAAAGAGGGTCATTTCGAGATTCCCGATTTGGAAAACAATGTTCATGTTTCCGTTTCAGATATAACGAATTACAAAGTGGGTTTGAATAATCCGATCCCCATTCTTTATCAGAGCGGTTATCTGACGATCAAAGATTATGATACGGAGTTTGAAGAATTTATTTTAGGTTTTCCGAATGAAGAAGTGAAATACGGTTTTTTGCGTGAATTGCTTCCGGCTTATGCGCCGCAATACGCGGTTCATCAGAAATTTTCTGCCGTCTCCTTTATCAAAACGCTTCGTACAGGAAATATCGATAGTTTTATGGAGAATTTACGTGCGTTTTATGCCGGTATTCCGTATGATCTGAACAAAAATGAAAATAAAGACGAGCGTTATTATCAATTCATTTTTTACTTACTCGTAACACTCATGGGACAATTTATACAAACGGAAGTAAAAACGGCAAGAGGTCGTATTGATGCGGTCA
>JAISBG010000768.1 GCA_031266315.1 Planctomycetaceae bacterium
TAAATTATCAGCAGGTAAATACATAGTCCTCACACCAGCAACAAACGATATGAACAGTCTGACGGGAGATCAGAAACCGACGATAACCAGTAACAAAATTGAATATAGCGGTCTGAATGTTTCGATTCCGCTTGATAAATATGGTACCAAAGGAGCGGCTGATACAAGTGGTAAATTAACTACCGCTTCAGACGAACCGTTTAATAAAACTACTACGGATACTGAACTCTATTCCAATGGAACCATATCGTGTTACAAAACAATATGTTTACAACGTCTTGCCGACCCAACACGTGCTCATCATCCAGTTACTAATCCTTATGTTACTGTCGATTGGAATATGATTGACCTGCATGTAATCAATACTCCTGAAGATGCTACTAAAGAGAAAGAGGTTGACACTACCTTTACTCATAAGGATCCGGAGAAAGGAACAAATGGCAAATTAGTTTCACGGCAATGGGTAACTGGTACAACCCCAACTCTGAATCTTTGGTCTCGAGTGGTTAATACTAATACACAAGAAGATTTTAGCTTTGCTCCTACCTATGGTACGACAGCCGACCCCTTGTTACATTTTCCATGGCACGATGCGCCGTTTGCTAACAGTTATGAGTTAATGCTTATTCCTGCCAGTACAGCCGGACGTTTTGGTGTTGAATTTTACGATAAAGGATCTGGTGACTTATTCGGTGATAGTCAATCGCTTGGTATTGGTACAACAAACAAACCGCGATTTAGTAATCCTGCTTACGGTATTGGTCTCTATCTTAACTTTTTCCATAGTGCAAATACCGGTTCTCTTAACTTATCGCGTTTGTTTGAATATGTCCGTGTTCCATCCAAGTTCGGCGGAACAATTCGTCGTGATTGGATAACTGATGCCTCTGGTATTCCCATCAAACCGATTTACGAAATGCGCGAACCGGGGAAAATCAATCTCAATACCGCAACAGAACCAGCATGGGAAGCGTTGCAGGGAAGTGCTGCGCGGACAGAATGGCATGGATATTCTGATGCTAATGGTCTTCTTCATCTGCGAGAATCATCAGTAAGTAATTATCCATCTGAGTTTGTACCATTCCGTTCGCCGCAAGCAGTCAATCTCGTTCCGCCATTAAAATCAGGTGTTACAGGTACATTGGTACAGAATCCGGCTAACACAACCTTATTACGTACAGATTCCGGTTCCAATAGTTTACTGGAATCGGAAACAGATGCGGACAATCCTTATACGTTACTTGAAAGTTACATGCGGTTGTCCGATATGACCACAACACGTTCCAATGTTTTCGCCGTCTGGATGACTATCGGTTATTTCGAAGTTATACCATGTGTTGCTGGTTACGATACAAACATTTACCCTGACGGCTATCAACTTGGGCTGGAAAAGGGGCTTGATAACGGTACAGTAAAACGTCATCGAGCGTTTTATTTGATTGACCGTAGTACTCCGGTTGGTTTCCGCCGCGGCACAGTGTACCAACAGGAAAACGGCAATCCGCATTATAAACCCGTTATTGTCGATTCAAAAATATTAGAATAGTTACTACTAGTTTTTTAGGTCGTGTTGACGCAAAACATGCTGACTATTATCCATAGGAAGAACTGCCCACCATTGACCGGTATCAAGACCATTAGAATCGTATCCATGCAATGTTGCCTGATTCAAGGTATTATCGTCATAAGAACCGGCGGGCGGAACAAGCATAACTGTTGCATAATCTGTTGTGGGACCGGAACGGGAATAAGCGGCACTAGTTCCGTCTTCGCCGGCGGTTACAATATTTGATCCTCCGCCGCGGCGGGAAGGACAAACATAAGTGGAAACATAACCAAATGCTTTACGTTCTTCGTCATTCAACGGGTTTTGAATGTAACCGTTATTGCCTGCCCACCAATCATTCGCCGTATCGCCTGCCCGATATACGTAGGCGGCAATACCGATGTTGAAATTTCCTGCTGCACTTTCTTTCAAACCGTCCAACCGTTCATAAAGCGGAGTTTGCTCAATGAAAGGGTACAGGAACACAAAGGTTGAAAAACTGTGTAACCCTACCGCAGCCGGCGGTAAACCTTGAAAGGTGCCATGGAAATTATGAACACCTATGCCTATTTGTTTCAAGTGGTTTGAACACGACATTCGCCTTGCCGCCTCACGCGCTGCCTGAGCAGCTGGCAACAGAAGTGCGATTAACACACCGATAATCGCAATCACCACAAGAAGTTCGACGAGAGTAAAGCCGAACGGTGAAGAACGCAGGAGTTGTAAGACTTTTGCGGAAAAGTATTGAGAAAGCAGAGACTTTTCCCTATTATTTCTCAACTCGTCCCAATCTCCGGCCCCCCCCCCCCTCGTGTCCCCATTTTAATATTTGGCTTTTCACTGAGTTTTTCGGTAAATTGTTCTGTGAATTTTTCGAAGCATTTTCAACAAAGTTTCTCATCGTTATGTTCCTTATTTACAAGGTTTCATCAAATCATCGCAAAACAATACGGCAAAAAATATGTATCGCCATTGAATAAGATTTAAATATTATCAGAAACAAAGACGAATGTCAAGAGAAATCTTTTTTTTGAAAAAATTTTGTTGTTTTGGAATTTTAGGTTTAGTTGCCTTATTGTGATGTGACATTTTTTAACTTCCAATCGTTTTC
>JAISBG010000811.1 GCA_031266315.1 Planctomycetaceae bacterium
TGACCGATAGGTCTCTGGATTGCCTATCGCTTGACGAATTTGAAAAAGCATTGGAATGAGGAGAAAAGACCTGTTCACAAACTTAAAAATACGAAACAGACACTATGGAGACGATTAAAAAATAAGGCGTTTGGAGCGATAGTTTCGGTGTTGGAGCAGGTTAGGTGGTTTTATTTTATCGTCGGACACTTGAAGACTTTTAGATTGACTTCCAGACTGATAGGATGCCGCGATATAATCAGCCGATTTCTTATTACAGCCAATGAATATCGTAAACAAAAGAAAAATAATTAGTGTTGTCTTATTGAACATAAAATACCTCTCATCATGTATTTTAATCACAGAATTTTTAAAAGGATTATTTGTCCCTAACTAAATATTTTAGGGACATTGAGGACGATAGGGACAAAAAGGACGAATAATTTTTAGAATCAGGTATTCCATATTTTACGTTTGCGGCTGCTTGGAATGTTCATAATCTGACGATATTTTACGATTGTTCGCCGTGCCACACGGATTCCGGCGTCATTGAGCAATTTGACCAGAGCATCATCGCTTAGCGGGTCGTGTTTGTCTTCTTTATCGATCATTTCTCGTAACTTGAGACGCACCGTGTCTTGCGCAACTTCTTCACCGCCGTCCGACGCCGCTAACGCCCCACTGAAAAAACGTTTAAGCGGAAATACGCCTTGCGGTGTTGTCATCCATTTCTCGTCACACGCCCGCGAAACTGTCGTAATGTGAATCCCAACAACTTCCGCAATTTGTTGCATTTTGAGCGGTTTCAACGCTTGAGGACCAATTTCAAAGAAATCAATCTGGTGATCAACAATCGCTTGAGAAACTTTTCGTAATGTCGTTCGGCGTTGCTCAATCGCTTCGATCAACCATTGGGCAGAACCGACTTTTTGTTTAATATAATCCCGCGTTCCCTTTTCTGTACCTCGATTTTTCATTAACTCCCGATAATAGCCGCTGACATGAAGTTGTTGCGAACGCCCATCCTCAAGACGGACAACATATTGTCCTTCATCATTTTTTTCAACAATAACATCAGGAATAATAACGGCGGAAGATTCCGCGTAAAAATCAGCACCGGGGCGAGGGTTGAGACGGCGAAGTTCCGTAATCGCTTCCTGAATCACTTCAAGCGAAAACCCCGTTACACGAACAATATGCGGTAATCGATTCGCCGAAATATCCTCCAAATGTGATGAGATTAATATTCGCAAGATATCCGCGTTTGGTATTTCGGGACGAATCTGAAGCAAAAGGCAATCCTTCAAGTCCTTGCCGCCAACACCAGGCGGATCAAGTTTACGGATAATTGCCAACGCTTCCACCGCAAGCGTCGGTTCTTCAGGAGTTTGGTTTGCGCCGAGAAAATCGTTGAGGTCGAAAAGAAAATAACCGTTTGGGTCAAGATTGTTGATAATTCGTTCCGCCATCGCACGAAGCGGCGGTGAAAGATCAAACCAACCAAGTTGCTCCGTCAAATAATCTTGAAGTGTTTGAGACGGCGAAGGAATATTCGCAAAGGCATCGTTACGGCGTTCGTTTTGATCTTCGAGCCAATTTTGTGACCGCGCCGGCAATTCGTCAATCGTGTCCGAATAATTTTGCGCAAAATCATCGGCAATTTGAAATTCCTCTTTAGAACCGGAGGCGGAATCAAACCGAATTTCCGGTTCATATTCAAAACTTGTCTCCGTTTCTTCTGTTTCCGCCGTACCGGCAACTCCGAATGATTCTTCACCAATAGTTTCCGTTTGGCTGGCGGGTTCTTCACTATCCAATTCGAGAACAGGATTTTTTTCCAATTCCTCATCAATCCGCTCCTCCAGTTGCAACACCGACAACTGAAGAATCTCCATCGATTGAATCATTCGTTGGGTCAAGATTTGTTTTTGCTCTTGACGAAGTTCTTGACCTAAGGTAAAACGCATAGTGTGAGGGAAATAAGGAAAGGAAAAAATAAAAAGATCACTTCTGTTTTATTTTCCATCTCGAAGCCGATGTCCCAGATAATTATCAAGGTCTTTGATTTGCAAGATTTTTTCGATTGTTTTTTCAAACGGATATTCGATTCGGTGATAAGTTATGGTGAGGTCTTCCAGAACAACATAACAGGCTCTTGGGTCGCGGTCACGCGGTTGACCGACGGAACCGACGTTAATCATTAATTTTTTGTTGCCCAACGTGAATTTTCCGCCAATATCGTCCGGAGAAAAAAATTCCCGGTCTTCCGTGAAAATTCCCGGAACATGCGTATGTCCCTGAAACGAATATTTGGGAATCACCGCGAAAAGACGTTCCATTTTACGCTCATTGTAAATATCATCTTGAAAAACATATTCATTGAGCGGATTGCGCGGCGAACCGTGAACATAGAGAATATCGTCTTCCCGATAGATTCGGGGCAACTCGTTGAGAAAATCCCAACGTTCATTCGCGCCGGGAATACGAATATTTTCCAATTGATCCCGAGTCCAGAAAATTGCCCGTTCGGCACTATTGTTGAAACCTTCAGGATCAAAAAGTGACGCCTGATCATGGTTACCGAGAAGGCAAAAATGCCCTTTTTCCCGCATTAAATCAATACATTCGATCGGGTTTGGTCCGTAACCCACCAAATCACCAAGACAATAAATCTCCGTGATATTTTGTAAAGCGATATGTGCCAAAACCGCTTCAAAGGCTTCAAGATTACTGTGGATGTCGCTGATAATTGCACGTTTCAAAGGAACTCTCCGCTTATTGGAAAAAACTGTTGATTGAGACGTCGAAAATAAACCAAAACGATAGAATGTTCTACTGCAAAATAAAATAAAAAATCGTTGTAACCGCGCCGGCGGTGTTCTTCTGTTGTTTATTAACTCATGTTACGTAAGGGGGGCGGCAATTTTCTTCCGCCCCTTTAGGGGCATTGCATAACAACCCACCGCAACGCGGTGGGTAAGTCCTTCCCGAACAATCGCCCTGAAAGGGCAATGCAAAACAGAGAAGCAATTTTAATCCATTGCCCTTTCAGGGCGAATTTATTAACG
>JAISBG010000827.1 GCA_031266315.1 Planctomycetaceae bacterium
ATACTTTTCCGCAAGATTTTTAACTCTTGTTCGTTCTTCACCGTTCGGCTTTACGTTGGTCGAACTTCTTGTGGTGATTGCAATTATCGGCATGTTAATTGCTTTGATGCTTCCCGCCGTGCAAGCCGTCCGCGAAGCCGCAAGGCGAATGCAATGTTCGAACCATCTCAAACAAACCGGGCTTGCTATCCACAATTTTCAGGATTCTCGTGGAGGTCTTCCGCCCGGAGCAATTCAAAATGTTCGCCCAACACTTTGGGGGTTAATTTATCCCTTTGTTGAACAACAAGCCTTGTACGATGTGCTAAATTCTGTTGGTCGAAAAAACTGGGGACACACTTGTCCGCCTCTGTATTTTGGTCTGGCAATGGACGGCAGTGCAGCCGGAACAAATTGCGACGGTTGGTTTGCCGGTGAACTTCCTGCCGCGTCGGGAGGCGGAATTACAGTACAACAATCGTTTGGTGCTGTTTCGATTTATAAATGTCCTTCACGCCGGAGCGGGAATTGTCTTTCTTTGCCAACGGGCGGAAATGATGGAGCCGGACCACGCGGTGATTATGCTTTTGTGGCAACTTTTGGAACAGATAATGAATTTGAAGGCGGACCGCATGTATGAACAACCGGAGCGTATAATTCCGTAATGAATGGCGGGTGGTCAAACTATTGCATCTATGCGGACGCAACAAATCAAACCTTAAACAGTTGCGGACCATTTCGTGTTGCCGTCTTAAATTTCAGAACGACTCCAACTGGTTGGGGAAATCCTGCTCAATTTGCCAATAGTTGGGAACCAAGAGACACAATGGCTTATTGGACTGACGGAACGAGTAATCAATTGATTGTCGGCGAAAAATTTATTCCGCCGGATTTTGTGAATATGCAGGGAAATATTTATGAAAATGATTGGGACAGCAGTTATTTGAGTCCCAGAGTCAATTCTCCTGCCGGCGGTCCTGCCCGATTTATACATCCCGGTGTCGGTTGCCTCAAACGTTCGGCTTATGATGCGCCGGAATCTGTTTTGACAACCAAACCGACATCATGGAGCGATATTCCTTGGAACCATGCTGTTTTTGGCGGAATTCACGTCGGTATTACTCAGTTCGTCATTGGAGACGCTTCCGTTCGTGCGATTAACTGCAATATGAATTGGGAAACTTTATACTTTTTAGCCAAAGCCAATGACGGTAATGTCGTAACGTTACCGTAAAATCCGTAAACTATTTCCGTTAACGCTCTTCGCTAGGGTGTACAGAAGTACCGGTATTTTGTAAAATATCAACTTCTAAAAAACTTTAGCAAAGATTATTTTTGATAAGATATACATAATTTACTGGATTTTATTTGATTTTATCCTGTAAATTTTGTAAATCCTGTCAAAAAAACTGATTTTAGAAGTTGCCTAAAGCCATTTTAAAATTTACGTCGTTGAACACGCAAGCGCAGCAACGCGGAGCGATTATTCAAGGGCGAAGCCTACTGCCCATACCGGCTACGGTAGAATAAAGGGCAACAACTTAACTTTAACCAACAAAAAACAATGATGATGTCTCAATATAAAATTTCCGTTTTGTTTACGGTTTTTCTTTTTGGAACAATTTTATCCGTTTGGGGCAATGAATTGCCGAAGTTCGAGGATTTCCGACCCAATCGTCCGGTGTTGGACTTGCCGGTGATTGGTCAGAAAATCGTATTGGCGCATTTTATGACCGGAGCGTATGTTCGGGATTCCCAATTCCGTGACCGTTTTTTGTCTTATGAAGATTTTACGCCGGACGGTATTACGGCAAATGTTGGAGGTGAAAGTCAGATTTTGCCGATTGATTATTATTTCAATTTCAAAAAGAGCAGTGTCGAAGCGGCGGCGTTTCACATCAAGGCGGCAAAAAAATTAGGAATTGACGGTTTTCAATTCTTTTATCCGTTTCCGCCCGGTGAAGTGTTTCAACGTAATTACAATAATATTATCATTGATTTCTTCAAAGCGGCGGAAACAGCGGGTGTTGATTTCAAATTCTCTTTGTGTTTTTGCGGTCCGCCGTTAAATAAAAGTGAAGACGAAAAGATTGAAGTTTTTGCTAAAGGATTCCGTGAAATTTTGGATGCGGTTGGTGAGGACAATAAATTCTGGATGAAAACGCCGGACGGTCGTTTCCTAACCTATCTTTGGGTTGGCGATATGTTGACAGATGCGGTTCGCGAAGCCGGTTGGGATTTCCGAAAAAAAGCCGATACGGTTTTACCGCGAATCGCTTACGCTTACGAAAAATTGTCACACAAAATCGGAATTGATCAGGCTTATATTTATCAAATCCGTTGGATTGATGATCCGAATTATATTCAACGCGCACTCGAATATTTTCCTGCTGTGTGGAATTGGACGGAAAATATGGACAAAAAACAGGCATGGCTTGATCTGGCGAAATTATGCAAGGAAAAGAAGCGGACTTTTTCTCAGGGAGTTTACCCGGATTATTACGGTTCAAAACTGTACAAAAAAAGTAAACAAGACTACGGAATGTATCATTTTCTGAAAGATGTACAAAAACTGAAAACAGATGACGTGGAACATGATTATTATTACATGGGAATTACCGATGTGTATCTGGATTATCTCAAACGGATTCTGGAAACGGAAACGCCGTTGATCAGTTTTATTACGTACAACGATTACGCCGAAGGACATCATGTTGCGCCGGAAGTGAATCATCAGTTTGGATTTGCGGTACTTTTTAATCATTACAAAAATATCTGGCAGGGACATTCCGAAAAGAACAATAAAGAGTTTGCGGTTCTGGCGTACAAAAAATATCGGCATGATCTTGTCCCTGAACCGTACAACATTGAATTTCGTAGCAAAAATAACAAAAAACCGTTTTTTGAACCGGAAAGCGATGATTTCATTCACATCGTAACTTTTTTGAAACAACCTGCAGCCGTATTTCTCAATGGTCATAAGATTGCCGATGTGGAAGGCAAGGGAGATATTGAAGTTTTCAAAGTTCCGATGCGACCGGGTAAAGTCGAATTGCGAATTGACCGCAAAAGCGAAACAGTAATCCGGTTGACCGGAACCGAATGGATTACCGAAAAACCGTTCCGCACGGATCGGCTGACGTATTGTATTTCGTCGGAATGTGATCAATATTATTCGGAGATTTTCGGTAACGACGCTCCGCGATATTTTTTACAACAATATGCCGAAGACGAATCCGGTATTCCGTTCTGGAAACAGGGCAAATCGATTGGTGTTCGTTATTCCGACGGCAAAACCGGTACCGCAACAACATTTGAACCCAATCAATCTCCAGAATGGCATTGAAAAAACCGGAAATGTAGAACGACATCGGGCAAATGTAGTTCTATACTATGTTAGGGTTTTATTCGGTATTTTTCAAAAGATTGAAATTAAGTTTTCGCAACCTAATTTT
>JAISBG010000857.1 GCA_031266315.1 Planctomycetaceae bacterium
TCGGGATGTTTGCGTCCTCCTTGCGGCGGAACATTCGCAATCGTTCCCTCAAGCATTTTGAGAAGCGACTGCTGAACTCCTTCACCGGAAACATCTCGCGTAATCGATACATTTTGTGACGTTTTACCGATCTTGTCAATTTCGTCAATGTAAATAATTCCACGTTGAGCCAGTTCAACATCAAACTCCGCGGCATGTAAAAGTTTCAGAATAAGATTTTCGACATCTTCTCCGACATAACCGGCTTCTGTTAAAGTGGTCGCGTCGCCGATGGCAAACGGCACGTCGAGAATTTTAGCCAATGTTTGAGCAAGAAGCGTTTTACCGGAACCCGTCGGACCAATTAACATAACATTCGACTTGTCAAGAACAATATCATTGCCTTCGTCTTTATTGATTAATCGTTTGTAATGATTGTGAACCGCAACCGACAACACTTTTTTAGCGTGTTCCTGACCAACAACATATTCGTTGAGCCGTGTAACAATTTCACGCGGAGTCGGAACTCTTGAAAGCGGTTTTGTCGCCGAACCATTACGGCGGCGGCGTTCCTGAATCAAAATGGTCTGGCATAAATCAATACATTCACCGCAAATATAAACATCGCCTGGTCCTTCAACAAGCGGTCCGACATCGCGGTAACTTTTATGACAGAAAGAACAAAACGCATTTTTCTTATTTGTTCCGCCGTTTCCTTTATTTAAATTAGATTCTCGCCCGGATGACATGGTTAGCCTTTCTTTGCTTGGAGGTTTATGTTTCCGAAAGTTCAATGGTGTCTGTCTTTCAACGCGATTACCGGTTCCATAAGCCGGTCAAAAAAAACTTTTCACGATGAAATGATACTGTCCGAATCCTTGGAAACTTTTTTGTCATCCTTGGCTCAACAATTAGCAAACGAAATATATTAATATATTATAAATAATATATTAAATTCAAAATTTAATCCAAACAATTTCGTAATCCAATTGTTCTTGTATTACGAAAAAAAAAGAGAAGTGTTTATTTCCTTAACAATTTTTTTATCCGCACGGTATACCGTAGCCGGTATGGCGATAGGCTTCGCCCTTGAATAACCGCTCCACGTTGTTGCGCTGACGTGTTCTGCTTCGTGAATTTTAAAATGGCTTCAATATAAAACAATTAAGTAAAATAATTCGGTAAAACAATTAAGTAAAAAAATCTTATCGGTTGAATACCGTTTCGTCATTCGCTTCGCCCTCACAATAACCTGCAATTTGTGTCTCTTCACTATTATCTGAAAAATTCGGATAATCCGAAAAATCCACAGGATCATTATTTTGTGTTTTTGCTATTTTTTTGGCAAGCAGAACCACCGGATCATCGGGATTTTGCGTTTTATTTTTTTCTTCATCAACAATTTGGAAAGCGAGTTGTTTCTTAATAATTCGGAATTCTGATTCGGAGAGTTTGCCTTGTGATTTCAATTCCCGAAAATTATTGAGGTGATCTTCGGCATTTAGTTCCTTTTGTACCGATTTCTCATGTAATAATCCCACAACATAAATAGCGACCGCTATTACAATCGCTAAGATTGTGAAATAAATTACGAGTTGAATAATCTCTACAGAAAACACTATCGGCATTGTTTTATTTTAGGTAAACTGCCGTTGCCCGGGAACTGTTTCCAATCAACTGATTTATGATATAATATAACACTCTCTTAGGGCTTTGGCAACTTAAATATTTAAGATTTTACCTGATTACAGACAATGAAATTTCCGATTGTACAAATTCCGCTTGCTTTTCTTATTCTTTCTATTTTTTCCGTAAATTGCCTATTTTCCCAAACAACAGGTCAGGGTGGACAATTATATTCTGGAGTTTTGCCTAAAAACCCGAAAGTGTTTGAAGGAGTTCAGGCGGCGGTCAATGGAGAAAACGAAGTTGCCGAAAAATGTTTTGCCGAAGCAATGAAAAAACAACCGGGTAGTCGTCCGGGCGGTGTGGATGCGGCGATGGCGTTTCTTGATCCGTCGTTGGAATTTAAGTTTTTCGATAAATCGCGGTTTTGGCTCGAAAAAACAGCGGAAGATTTTCCCGAAGACCCGGAAGCGTTTTTACTTCTTGCGGATATTGCGCTTTCCGAGACGCGGTATCTTGAATGTTCCATGTTGAGCAAACATGCGTTGAGTCTTGCGGAAAAATTTTCTGTCAACCCGCAACGTCAACATTCGCTTCAGGTTTACGGTGAAAAATTGCTTGCGGGTACTGCGGAACAGCGAAAAAATTGGAATGAAGCGGTGAAGCAATTGACCAAGTTGCACGAATTGGAACCCGAAAATGCCGAATATCTTTATCGGCTTGGTCTGGTACGGTTTCGGCTTGGTCAAAAAGAGGAGGCGATCAAGGTTCTTTCCCAAGCGGAATCTCAAGACAATAAATTACTTCCGGCGTTAATTCTTCTCGCTCAACTGTCGGAGCAACTCGGAAACAACGACGAAGCCGCTCAATATCTTGCCGAAGCGATTGAGAAAAACGGGGAAAATCCGCGTGTTCTTATTGCGGCTGCCGATCTGGAACTGATATGGAACCATTTGGATAAAGTCAAAGTGTTTGCGGAAAAAGCCCATGAACTTGATCCCAATTCGCCGGATGCCGTGATAACACTTGGAATTGTCGATCTTTACACGGAAGATTATGAAAAGGCGGAAGAAAAATTTATGAAAATTACGGAAGTGCAGCCGAACAATTCTGATGCCATGATTGGTTTGGCACTTGCTCTTTGCGAACAAAATGATGCCCGGCAATTACGGCGGGCTTTTGCGGTTGCGAAACGAAACGCCGATCAAAATCCGTATTCCATTGACGCACAAACAACTTTGGCGTGGGTTCTTGTTCAGGCTAATTCCTTAAACGAAGCGGAAAAAATTCTCATGCGGTATTTCAACACCAATGAATTAAACTCACCCGGTGCATATTATCTTGCGGTTATTTTTTCAAAACAAAATCGCAACGATGAAGCGATCATATTCCTGAAAACATCATTAGCGGCAAACACCAATTTCCCCAAACGCACCGCCGCCGAAAAATTACTCAAAACTCTCACAGAATAAATTTGATTGATAAATTGATTGTTTCCTATACATTGCAATGCAAGTTGGTGATAACCTCAAAATTCCAAAACAATCAAAATTTTCTCAAAACAAGATTCCTCTTGACATCTTGTTTTGTTCTGTGTAAACTTTAAATCTGATTTAATTGCGATACGTCATTCTTTGCCGTGTTGTTTCGCGACAAGCGAATCGCAACGATTTCAATGAAACCTTGTATAAGGAACATGACGATGAAAAATTTAGTTACATGTTGGGTTAGACTTTTTGCAATGTTTTTGACGAAAAGCCAAATGTTAAAATGGGGAATCGAGGGGGGGGGGGGCAGTATAAAGGAAAGAGTTAAAAAAAGATAATGGAACT
>JAISBG010000124.1 GCA_031266315.1 Planctomycetaceae bacterium
ACTTTTGGTCTTCGACCTGCGGTAGTACCGCGATAAAAAACCCGCCGCCTGAAAGGCGGGATTTTGTGCGGCAACGGGTTAAAATCCTGCCTTTCAGGCAGTGGTCTCTTTGGTTCACAACCGCAGGTCGCTGACCTGCGGTTATGAAAATACTGCCTTTCAGGCAGAGAAAAAAATACTACTGAATAGTTAAAAATTTTATTAATAAATTAATCAATCAAAACAATGGATACGAATAACGAAAAGAAGTCTGAATTTTTTTCGGTGATTATTGTTGCGGCGGGAAAAAGCCGGCGGTTTATCGAAACAAACTCCAGCAAACTTGCGGTCAAAAAAGCATTTGCACCCATTAACCGAAAACCTGTTTGGTTGTACAGTGTTGAAAAATTTTTTGATCGGGACGATGTTTCACAGTTAATTATTGTTGTTTCGCCTGATGATTTGACGTGGTTTTTTCAGTTTTACAGAGATGAAATTGACCGGATGTTTCTTCTTGTTGTTGAAGGCGGAAAGGAACGGGTTGATTCTGTTCGGAAGGCGTTGTCGATAGTTCGGCGTGATATTGATTTTATTGCGGTTCACGATGCGGCGCGACCTTGTGTTTCCAATGCGGAGATTGACGCGGTTTTTCGTCAGGCGCGGATTGACGGGGCGGCAATGCTGGCAACTCCGATTGTTGGAACTATTAAGCGGGTTATCGATGGGCGAATTGTCGAGACGGTAAATCGTGAAAATTTATGGGAAGCGCAAACACCTCAGGTTTTTCGTCGGGATATTCTCATTAAGGCTTACGAATCTTCGGAACATATTGACTCGACAGATGATGCGCAACTTGCCGAAAATGCCGGTTATGCTGTTTCGGTGGTTCCTGCGGAACGATCCAACATAAAAATTACCACTCAAACGGATTTAACCCTTGCCGAAACAATTCTTTTTCGTCAAAATGATAGTATATTAGTATATTGAAATTGGTAATTATTCTGTGATTGGGTATGCCGGTTTGCTAGGGAGCCATTTCAAATCAATACGGAGTAATTATTTAACTTTTAACAGTTTAACCACTAACTCACAACTACTAAAATGTCACAAACATTAGTAAAAACAGAACAACAGAATGAAGACCTGATGTCATCAGGTCGAGATGGAGCATTTTCGGACGATACGGAAGACACTTTGAAAGACATGTATCTTTCATTCCGTCTTGGCGATGAGGATTACTGCCTTGAAATCAGGCATGTTACGGAGATAGTTGGTATTCAGAAAGTGACGGAGGTTCCTGATATGCCGCACTATGTGAAAGGCGTGGTGAATCTTCGCGGTCAGGTAATTCCGGTGATTGACATGCGTCTCCGTTTTAATATGGCGGGACGAGATTATGATGAGCGGACTTGTATTGTCGTTATTAACCTTCGCAATGGTCAGGTTCAAGTGGGTTTGGTGGTGGATACGGTCAATGAGGTTCGTTCCATCGAAGAAATAAATGTTTCTCCGCCACCCAAAAGCGGTACGGGTCAATGCGCTCAATATATTCGTGGTCTTGGCAAAGTCGGTGATGATGTCAAAATTATTCTCGACGCCAATAAACTCCTCTTTGAAGACGAATTTACCGCAATGGGTGCGTAAATTAAAATGTGTTAGTGTTACTTTCGGTATTTTTCAAAAAAATCGAAATCAAGTTTTCGCAACCTCATTTCTCTGACGAAACAACCTCAGTAGCAAAAATGGCAAAAAATATCCTAACCTCATTACCTCATTAAAAATGATCAATGAGGTAATGAGGTTAATTTTGGGAAATCCATTTTGCTACTGAGGTTGTTTAGTAAGAAAAATTAGGTTAAAAATGAGGTTACCGCTAGATTGTTTTTACGTTATAGTAAATGTCAAAAACACCAATTTTATAACTCACGCAGTATAAATTATACGCTTGCGTCCTCCACTCTCCACTAATACGTTACTTGTAGGGTCGTGCCGATTGACTCGTTATTGACTCCAATAGGAGAAACATTACCTGTTGGTATTGCCCTTTCAGGGCGAAATTTAAGGGTGTGCTTTAACCCACCGCGTTGCGGTGGGTTGTTATGCAATGCCCCTAAAGGGGCGGAGGAAAAACTTGCAATCCTACTGTCCCTTGCGTAACATGAGTTATTCCGTTATTTTATTTTGGGATTTTTGTTTGAAGAAGCGGTTTGAGAAGACGTATTCTCCGGCGAATAAAAACGCCAGTACCAACATAATAATTGCATACAATTCTTGTCCGATTCGGCGGCGGGCAATTCCGAGTTCAACTTCTTGCGGTGTTTTAGCAAAACGGTAATTGTTCTCGCCGAGAATTTGATCTAGTTTTGCCTTATTGATTTTTTTGAGATTTGTTGCGTCGGCGGGATAATTGGCACTGAACCCTGTGTCGAGCGATTCTTGAGAACCGCCGGAGCGAATCCGGTAATTCCCCGATTCTGTTGTCGATGAGACGGTAATTTCCCGACGAACCTGATCCGGTGTTAATCGGATTGACTTGCCCGACGGCACTTTTAGTAAACAGGTCGGCGGCAACATCTCCAGATTCGGACGCAATACAACCGGTTCTCCTGTGATAAAATTGTGTTTTTGTTCGCTCACACCTGCCAGATATTTTGTAATTCCTTCCGCCAAAAGAACGAACATCCACGCTGCTTCGCCGCGTGTCAACAAATTCCAGGGTTGCTCGGTGATTTCCGAGACGGGAGTTGTTACGGTTACGGTACGTCCTTGCCCGATTGTTTGCGTGAGAATTGCGGGGCGTCCGTCGGAAAACAACGCGGCTGTTTCCGCGCGTGACGAGAAATCGTTTAATTCCCAATATCGGAACACCGGTTGAGCGTTCCACGGAAAGGAGTCCAAATCTCCCAACGGTTTGAACACCGAAAAGACCGGCGAAACTCCGTTGTCGGGAACAATCCATGTTTCCCCGTTGGGGTCGCGTGCTTGCCGAACAAGTTTTGCGCCGATTATTTCTGTTGCGGCTGGGGCGTTGAACGATGCCGGCGAATCGGAATTCCGACCGAGAAAAACTCCCACTCCGTGTCCTGACAACGCATAATCGGCTAATTTTTTCCAAAC
>JAISBG010000249.1 GCA_031266315.1 Planctomycetaceae bacterium
GTTGGGCTTCAAGCTAAAAAACGAGTTCCAAATGGACTCAAGAAGTTCACGAAGTCCCAACAGCTTTTGGCTCATTGTATTGTATTTTTATTTTTTTTGTCGCTAGAGCGACAATAAAAATACAATACAATATCTATAATAGACAAGTTAATCATACAAGAAGTTGCTTTAAGTTGTTCTTCAAGAGCAAAAAAAGAAAATTGAAACATGGTGATTTTAGCGAGTGTTATGAAGGAAAGTTAAACGAAAGAAACAAGAAAGATGAAAAATGAAATTGCCAATAGCGGAAAAACAATTCTCACTCCCATTTAGTGTAATAAAAATTATAAATTGACAATGATCACTCAAAAAATGATTTTTTAGAGATGCCCTATAATTATTTTTTGACAAAATATACATGATTTACTGGATTTTATTTGATTTTTATCTTGTAAATTTTGTAAATCCTGCCCAAAAATAATCTTTGCTAAAGGTTTTGGAAGTTACTTTTAGTGGATTGATACGAGTAACTCCAGCTCTATCGGGATATTCTGTTCTCTTTACCGTTTTGTTTTTAAAGTTTGAAAAAGTTCCGCAATTCGTGTTTCGAGAAGTTGCCGGAGTTCTTCTTCCTGCAAATCTTTAAACTCGGTATAAGGTATGGGTTTGCCGTAAATCACCCGAATCTTGCCCCACAACCAAGGAAATTTGTTCACTCGAGGCCAAGCGTCGTAACAACCATTCAACGCTGTTGGTAAAATCGTTGCCTTACTTCGTTGAGCAAGAATAAGCGAACCTTGTAAAAACGGAGCAATTTCACCGTTCCATGTTCGTGCGCCTTCAGGAAACACAAGAAGCATTTCTCCGTTACGCAACCGTTTGAGCGATTCCTTGATTCCTTCAAAGCCAATTCCTTCGATATCCAACGGAATCGCGTCCAACATGTCAATCAACCAAGCAAAAGATTTCAATCGGAACAATGATTTTCGTGCCAAAAAATTAAGCCGGCGTCGCAATCCGGCGGCAATCAGAGGCGGATCAAAATGCGATTGATGATTCGAAATAACAACTACTCCGCCTTCATTCGGCATGTTGTTCCGACCATAAAACCGAACACCGTAAAAAATCATAAAAAATAAATTAATCGGTATTCGTACCAAATAATAAAATAATCGTTTCTGCCATGAAATTGTTCGGTTCGATAAAGAGCGTTTTGGTGGTGAACTTGTATTTTCCATAAATATCCGGTTGTTGATTTATTGATCAATTAATAAACTGATCAATTGATTTAGAATTTCGGTATTTTAAAATTCGATGATTTGATTTTTCGGAAGCCAGCCGTCCTGACCGGAAGAAAAACGTAAACGAGTCCAATCTTTCCGTTCATCAAGCACGGTAATTATGGTACCGAATGGAACCGGAGTCGTGAATACCGGCTCATATTGTTCCGAATTTCCCTTACGCGGCACTGCTTTCTCCACCGTAACCACCGCATGACGTATCCATTCGAAACGGTACCAATCGTATCCGGTTGAACAAACCGCAATCATGGTAAACACCAACAGCGTAACCACAAAATGCCGCAACCGCCGGTGAGGTACAAAAAGATAGAAAACACCCACAATAAACGTTGCAATAGCCGACAGAACCGAACATATTATCTTTTCACGGCAACCAACACTGTTTTGCCAGAAAAAAATATATTCGATCATTGGTGTTGGCGGTTCCGGCGCGGCGGCAAGAGCGGCACTTCCTAACGCGGCTTGTTTATTCGAAGCGATGTAAGGATCAAGCGGGTAATATCGTTGAGCCAGATGATATGCCGCAATAGCGCGACCCGGTTCTTCCGCCCGCAACCAAGCATTCCCTAAATTGTAATAGATTGGACCCGACCGAATTCCTTGATCAATCAATCCCTGAAACATGGTTGCAACCCGATAAAATTCTTTCGGTTGTTCGGCAGCGGGCAATTTTTCCACTTTTTCAAAAGCCTCCTGAGTTTCAAGAAACATCTGAACCGAGTGTTTGTCCGGCAACCGCGAACAACCAACCAAAATAAACAAAATTACGGTCAACGCAATTAACGCACCAAATTTATTACCAACAAAGAACATAATTCAAAATAGTTGTTGTTTTATAATTATTTACCTAACGTGAAACAGTCTTTTCCCTACGCTCCTAAAAGAACGGCAAGTAGACTATAGACTAAAATAATCCATTTTATTGTGATAGAAAATAATAAATTGACAACCACCTCCGCAAAAAAATCTGAATTTTTAGAAATGTCCCGTAGATTTTGCGGTATTATGCGGTATTAGTGGTCGGGATAGTTCCAATGCCCAACCAAATTGGAAAATTCATCACAAATTAGGAACTTGGAGAAAATAGAAGATGTACGTACAAGAAAAAATTCCCGCAACTACGACTTAATCTGCTCGTGCAAACAATATTAGAGCGAAAAGAAGTAGGCAATTTATCAAAAAGCCCGCTGGACGGTCGCGCCGATTGAGCGGTAATTGATTCCAGTAAGGTTTGCCCTTCATAAATATTTTGCTATCGAATCAATTACGCCGAGGAAGGGCATTGCCTGTTGGTATCGAGTAACACTCAACCGACACAACCCTTCAGCGAAATGCTTTTGATGAATTGCCCACCTAGATTGACATGTTGGTAATGACTATAAAATTCTAAAACAACAAAATTTTTTCAAAAAAGAAATATTTCTCTTGACTTCCGGTATTGTTTTTGATAATATTTGAATCTGATTTAATTGCGATACGTCATTCTTTGCCATATTGTTTTACGGTAAGCGAATCGTAATGATTTCAATGAAACTTTGTATAAGGAACATGACAATGAAAAAATTAGTTACATGTTTGGTCGGATTTTTTGCCTTGTTTTTGGCGAAAAGTCAAATGTTAAAATGGGAAAGTCAGGGGGGGGG
>JAISBG010000467.1 GCA_031266315.1 Planctomycetaceae bacterium
GGATTGTCAATACGGAACATAAGATTGCAAGTTTTTTATGTTCGCCAATCTCATTACCTTTCGGCTGGAGTCTTATTGAACACGAAAAGCACGAAAGACACGAAATGTGGTTCTTATCCTTTTTTCGTGTTTTTTGTGTGTTTCGTGTTCAAAAAAAGTGGAGAGTGAACAATGATTCACTCTCCACTATCAATTTAACTCCCCAACTTTTTTATTTATTAGCCTTTTTTGGCAAACCGTCGGCGAAGTCCGAGACCGGCAAGACCAATACCAAAAATCAACATTGTTGCGGGTTCCGGTGTTGCAGCGGGGTCGGGATCGTCGTGATTGTTGTTAGGATTAATCGAGGTATCTGTTTTCCAAACATCAGCCGCAAAACCAATCAAGGAATCATTTTTGTCGGTGAATTTATCTATTCCCAGCAAAATTTCAGCCGGATAACTATCAACAACAAACGCAATATTGTTATTACCTTCTTCCAGCAAATTGTCACTGAAAAGTTTCGCCAGATCCAATTCAAAATCATAACTGTCAAACCACTGAGAATCATTGACATCACCAGACGTCCAATAATAATCACTTTCTAAAAGGGAATATCCGTTGATCAACACATCTTGAAGGTTGCCGAGTACGGAAAACCAACCATTAAGATAATCCAGTGTTGACTCCGGGTCATAAACGAAACCCGTTACGAATGCGTAAATACCCATTCCATGATCGTCAAGCGTGTTGCCCGATTTGCTGCTGCCTGTCCACGTATCAGAAGTGGCATTATAATTCCACGTATGAGCGGAGGCAGATTCGGATTCATAACCGGTATCAGCGGCAGCACTGGAATCATACGCCAAAGCCGAAGCCGTACCATTTGCGCGGAGGAGTTGGTTGTAACCGCTCGCCGCTTCGGTACTGTTTCTTGCATAAGAATCAGCGCGTCTTCCGTAAATACTGTTGAGGTCACTACTTCCCATTCCGCCGTCACTTGCTTTGTGATATTCAACTTTGTGGGATTTTGTGGACAACAAGCCGTAATTATTCTTTGTACTAGTGGCAGTTGTTGAAGTGGTGTCCATCTGATGGCTTCCCAGTGTGTTCAGATAACCGGTCAAAGCGTCAAGACGTTGTTTCCAAAGTCCGGTTTTGTTTGTACTATCTCCGTTTCGGTATTCGTCTAATTTGACAGCTGAATAAGCGGTTCCCCAGTTATTCAAATTGTCGGCACTTGTGCCAAGATACTGTGAAATGGTGTCTGCAAAACTGTTCGCGGAGAAAGCAATAACAGCAACTGCAACAAAAGTGGAAATAATCTTTTTCATCGTAAGTTCCTTTTCAAAAATTGGTTTTATTTTTTTGCCGTTCACCACAACTTGCGGGGGGCAATTGTTATCATGTTACTTTACACTTGTTCATAATAACATGGTTCGCATATATGCACATACCGTGCCAATTCTGTAAAAATACAAATATTTTTTTAAGTTCAATAATAACAATATGTTATAAAAATCGAATCTCGTAACAAAAAGTGAATTAAAACAGCAATACCTGATGATAATGATACATCGGGTGTATCAAAATGTGACTATTCCCCAAAATTGATAGAACGAACACGACCCGATAGGATTAATGTTGCTTGCACTTAAATTTTGCTGATTCTACCGTATTAAGTGTTTCCCATCGAAATAGTAAATAGTAATATTTCATAGGCAATCATCAGGTGGGCAATCCCTTCGCTGAAGGGTCGCGCCGGTTGAGTCTTTATTGAATCCCAAACGGAAGGCAACACAATTTGCCGTTGTTAATCTAGTTCACAGTCGGCTATCGCCGACGCAACCTTTCAGTGAAAGGTTGCCCACCTTGTGATTACCGACTATGATTGCCGATGAAATATTATCAATTATTTGGCTATTCCGGTAGAAAACACCTAATCCGATAGACTATCCACTCTCCACTACTAACTATCCACTATTATACTATGTCTTTTTCCGTTGTTCTTTCAGGACAAGCACCGGACAATGGGCAAGATGAACGACTCGGTCGGTTGTGGAACCGAGCAGCATTTTGGTGAGCATACCGCGACCATGTGACGGAATCACAATCAGTCCGGCGTTAATATCGTCGGCAAAAAGCGCAATTTGGGTTCCGGGATCACCGGTTCGGACAGTAATATTCATTTTTTCGTAACCGTGTTCCTGAAGGAACGCACTCATTGCCGCCCGTGTCTGCAAACTACGGCTCTCATCGTCCACCGGACGCCAAAAAGCACTCGGCTCCGCCGTATCCAATTGCGGCAAAATGTGCAACACGCGAATCGCTGCCTTGTCCTCAACCAACTGACGGGCAGCATCCAACGCCTTCAACGAAAATTCCGACAAGTCAAGCGGAACAACAATTATTCGATCTGTAATCCAAGCCATTGTTTTAGTAACTAGTATTCGTGTCTAGTTTTAATAAATTGATAATTAATAATTAATAAATTAAAAATACTTACCGGAAACTATTGCGGATCAGTCGGTTCTGTTTTCAGAGAAGTCCGCCTTGAAGTCCGTCTTCGCCGGAAAATATCGCCAACTCATCAGTAACACTTGCAGTAAATCTCTCTGTTTTCCCGTACCATTACGGGTTGTTTGTTATCGTAAAAGCGGTTATGGATTCGTTATCGGTAACAACGAGAATACGTTTGTTTTCATCGGAACCCACAACCGCTAAACCGGTTAAAAATTTACCGAAGGAAAAGGAATCAAGGGTATTACCGTTTTGGTCAAAAATAAACACCGTCCCGTTGGGTGCCGAAACAATCCACTCCCAAACCTTATCACCGTAAATATCACCCGTAATAATCCGCTCAATTGATTTATGATATTCGCCGTTTAGCAACGGTTGATTCCATCGGAAACCGCCGTTTTTGTCCCAAACAGCAAACCGAACCTCTTTTTCCGTTTCGTCTGCATGAAGAACACCAACTTCCGATTGACCGCCGCCGTCCATATCCGCAACACTAAACCAAAGAACTTGCCGTCCCTCTTCCAATACCGGTTGGGTAAGACGTCTTCCCTGCAAATCATAAACCGAAAGTAAACTTCGTTGTTTCTGTACTTCCAGACACAAAATTTCACGATTACCGTTAAACAGGAACGAATCCACTTGAAACGGCGAGGCAATCGAATCGTTTTTCCAGATTTCCTTTCCTTGCGAATCAATCGCACGAACCGAGTCTTTACCGTCATCCAATGCAATCACACTGACAATCATTGCCGGAAAATTGTTGCCGTCAAAATCAATAAACCGAAAATCAGCAATAACCCATTTCGCACCTTCAGCCGTATTCGGCGAATAAGAAAAAACCGGCTTCAACGAATCGTCAAAAACATGCACCGCACTGCCGCCAATCGAAGAAATACCAATGTAACGTTTCCCGTTTCCATTGGTTGCCGTCCGAATCAAGGTCAGAAGTTCGTCGTTGTGAAATCCTTCCGGTTTGAGTTTTTGCAGCGGTTTTCCCGACAAATCGAAAATTGCCAATGAATTTCCTTCGCAAGGAACAAGCAATTGTATTCCCGAATCGGTCTCTATGACTGTAATATTACCGGCACCGGTGAGAGGTTGTTTCCAAAGTTCTTTGAGAGTAAAAGTCGCCGGCGATTGCGGCGGGTCTGCCTGAACCAATTCTTTTTCTTTTCCCGGTAACTTATTCGATTCCGAAGGAAATGTTGCGTAATAATCGTTTTCAACCATGAACCGGAGTTCTTTCCGATGTTCTTCCCGCATCTGGGAAAGAACAGCAAGCGGATTTTCCGGTTTCTTTTCGTCGGGAGAAATAATCTCATTCGGTTGAAATTCCGAAACCAGTTGGGCGTCTTGCGGTTGCTGCATTTGAAAGGCTTCCGGCACAATATCGTAATCGAATTGGGCATCGCTCAGATCAATCCGAATCAACTGGATACTCTCAAATCCCTGAGGAACCGGCAAACCTTCCACATAATAATCAAACCGAAGTAACGCATGATTGGTTTGACTGATCCAGAGCAACCGGTTGCCTTCGGGGTGGACAACACGAATTACATCACAAAGTGTTTCACCGATTTGTTGCGGGTCGAGAAATTCCGTTTCCGAACCTTCCGGCAAAAACGTTTTGAGCGGAGATTCCGCAAAAAGCAAAATAAGTTGCGGCGGAAAACGAAGAATCGTATCCGGCAAACCAACATCCATTGCCTGATCCAAAAACATGTCCCGAAAAATAACATCAGGTGTCCAATGTTTCGGAGTTGGAAACCGCAACACCTGATTCGGCAAAGGACGAATTTGCGCAAAACAATCTTCACCGTCGGAAATTAATTTTCCTTCGTTGATTTCGAGCCGGAGTTTGTCGGGAGATTGAAAGGCAACCGTGCAAAGCCAAGGAGCCGGTTCGGTATCGGGATTGGTCATTTTGCCGATAATCCGCACTTCACCGTGATCCGAATACGAAAAAGCCGATTTGTAAGCGGTAACTGTTTTTTCAAGAAGTTGTCGAGGTGTTTGATTGGCGGGAGGTTTAAGCGGTTGGGTTACAGTACCGGAATTTTTAGGTGCTTGGATATTATCGGAAGTTGAACTGGTGTTGAGATTTGTTTGAAGTTGCGGAGCGGAACGATTCCAACAGCCGGATACCAAACAACATCCAACAACTAAAATAATAATCAATAGGAAACGAAAAATTCGGAATAATTGCATCAGTTTTAATTGCCCAATGTTGAAACAATTCCATCGAATATAAAAAACTTTCGATCATTATAATCATGTTTTCAAAAAATGCGACCCCCAAACAGCAACGCATTTTATAGAGAGTTTCTAAAACTCCTTCCTTTGAGAATCTCTAATAATTCATTTTTACCACAGAGAGCATAGAAGGCACAAAGAAAAAGATTTTTTCCGCAACGCAAGCAAAACAGCTTTTCGCCCTTTAGACCTTTTCTCTAACCTTATTTTCATTTTTTTCCCCAATTGCTCTTGCGTAACTTTAGGGTTATTGTTATTCTGTGGGCAGTTTCCTTCCTTGTTATGTTATCTTTCACCGATTTTTTTCTTATGTATTCCCCTGAAGTGACCAAAGCTCTTAAGCAAAGTGATCGCCAATTCAAAAAGTTTTTTGGTGTGACAAAGTTGACATTTTTCCACTTGCTTTCTATTCTCCGTGTTGCTGATGCCGAACGTCATAAATTTGG
>JAISBG010000520.1 GCA_031266315.1 Planctomycetaceae bacterium
CAAAAATTAATCCATTGAACACGCGAATCGCAAATTAAGTTACCGCCCAGTCAGCTTGAAATTGGCGTTTTTGGACACCTGGTATTGGTGCGGGATTCGAACCCGCCCTTCAGATCCAACTCTGATGCTCTCCATTGAGCTATTGTTGTTCCCATTTTAACCCGTCGCGGAACACATCTGGTTTATCACTTGTAGTAAAAATAGATAATTGATATTATCCTGTATAATTTTTACCGTCGCTCAATCAAATGCGCCTGCGGTAAGAACAACTCGACTGTTTATACTTTACAAAACGGGTGTTGTCAAGTTTTTGAAACCCGGATATTGTTTATAATTATTAATTATTATTAATTATTTTGTACGGTAATTTTTTCGGAACTCATTCATTGTCTGACCGAACCGGTCATGAAAAACCCGCATGAGGTGTTCTGAATAACTGAAACCAGAGAGAACGGCAATTTCTTTAATCGTTAAATCCGTTGTCGAAAGTAATTCTTTAACACGTTGAAGCCGGACATTGAGAATTTCCTGAAACACCGTATGACCGAAAATGATTTTGAAACGATTTTCCAATGTCATTCTGGAAAGACGAACATGCCGCAAAACATCTTTAACCCGTAAACCATCACAAGCACGATCACCAATCAATTGGAGTGCCTGATTCACAATGGGATCCTCAGTGGCAATGATATTCGTGGACATTCGTGAAACAATAAAATTGGGTTTGATGAATGTTGCCTGCGGAGGTGAAAAACTGGAACTCATCATCTTTTGAAGCATTTCTGCGGCTTCATATCCGATTCGTTTGGGATTTAAATCAACACTTGTAAGGGTCGGCATTGCCAGTTCGCAAAGGCAATCATCGTTGCCAATTCCCGCAACAGCCAGATCATTCGGAACAATCCGATTGGTTTTACGGCATAGATTCAACACCTGAAGAGCAATGTCATCGTTACAGGCAATAACAGCCGTGTGTTGCGGTAAATTTTTAATCCATTGCGTGAGTCTTCGAGTTCCCTGAATCTGTGTTGTTTCAACTCCGTAGAGATCAACTTCCAACTCTGAAAAAGTCTGATTGTTTTTTTTAACAATTTTCCGGCAAGTTTCCCGACGAATATCCATTGGCGGATGTTGGTGTTCGGGAAGACCGACAAAAGCAAACCGTTGGAAACCGCGATTGCGAAAAAATTCGTACAATATTGTGATCGCGGTTCGGTCATCAGTACCGATTTGCGGAATTCGGGGCATCGCAAAAGAACGGCGAAGATCAATCACCGGAATCTTTTTACGTGAAAGAACACGAAAAAGATGTTTATTATTGATACGGGCTAAAATGCCGTCTCCCTGCCAATCTTTGATCCATGTTGGAAATGGTTCATTAAGACTGCGAGGAGTAAATTCGATATTCCAATTGAGATTTTCCCGATTGTATTGAGCAATCCCCCGAATCAGTTCACGGCTATAAACTCGGGTCGATTCAACAAAAATAGCAACCCGATACTGTTTTTTTATTCGTTGCGTCATAATTTCATTCTCTTGACTTCGAAGCAAAACGATTTGGAGAATCCCATTACCGTCTAAAACTCTTGAACCGCGTTTTAATTTTATCCATTTTAACACACCGAGTCATCAAACGCTGAAAAAAATTTTTTCACTATTTTTCGATTCCGAACCTGTTTTTTTCATAACTCTTTTATTTACAAAGAAATACGAAATTTGAATTCGTGTTGACATAGATGGAAAGATAGTTATAATTAGCGTCGTTGGCAATTTCGGAAGAATTGGGAAAACCGGAAGGTTTGGCTATTTCTATCGAATGCGTCGTACATTTCGAGTTGGAAACTTACAGCAAGTATGAACGTTGAGTTAGTTTCTACGAAACACGGAAACCAAAACACCTAGATTGTTTTGGTAAAGTAAGTAAGTAAATTTTTGAAAAAAAGGATTGTTTAATTTTATGTCAATCAAAACTGTTTTCACAACCGGCGAAGCCGCCAAAATTTGTAAAGTCAGTCAACAAACCATTATTCGATGTTTCGACTCCGGTCAACTCAAAGGTTTTCGAGTTCCCGGCAGCCGGTTTCGCCGAATCCCTCGCGACCAACTTTTTGCGTTTATGCGCGACAACGGTATTCCAACAGATGCGTTGGAAAGCGGTAAACGAAAGATTTTGGTTGTTGACGATGATCGGGAACTTGTTGAACTGATTTGTGATGTCTTGGAACGTGACGGGCGTTTTGAAACCAAATCCGTCAATAATGGTTTCGACGCCGGAATGATGGTCAAAGAATATCGTCCTGACCTGATCGTTTTAGATGTTATGCTTCCGGACATCAATGGTAAAGAAGTTTGTGTTCGGGTTCGGAGTGATGATTCTTTGGAAGAAGTAAAAATCATTTGCATTAGCGGTATGGTTGAGGACGACAAAATACTCGAACTCAGAATGGCTGGAGCAAACGATTTCCTTCAAAAACCATTCGAAACAGAAAAACTGATCGAAAGAATGTGTAACCTGCTCGATGTCGAATCTTTCATTTAAATTATCGGAATTTTCGTTCAAAGTAGATCAACATCAAGCAACCGCACTAGCGGTGATATTATGGATAACCGGTGGTGAAGCGAAGCGGAACCACCGGATACCTTCAAACAATGCAATGTTCAGAAAATAAACATAAACCTGTAATTCTCACTGCGGGAAGTATGTGGCAATCACCGCAATGGTCGGAAGCCAGTACAAATGTTTTTTCAAATGAAGAACGAAAAAACGGAGTCAATACGGTCAAGGAAACGGTTCGGCGGTTGTTTCGGCAACGGAAAAAAGCCGATGTTGTTTGTACGAGCGGAGGCGGAGTTAATTTTTGGTACGCTTTTTGTAACCGTTTTTTTTCGTTGCCTAAAAACCGTGTTCCGCAAATTGCCGGTGAAAATTTTCTGCCGGAACCGAATCCCAAAAATATTGCGTGGCAACTCAAACGATTGTTGCGTCGTATCGTGTTCTCAACAACCGACGCGTTCCTTGTTTACACGGAACCGGAACGAAAACTTTGGGCAGAATACCTGAATCTTCCGATTGAACGGTTTCACACGCTTCTTTTTCACACCAATATTCTGGAACCGCATTGGACGCCTGTTGGGAATTACGGATTTGCCGCCGGACGTTCCGAACGCGATTATCGTACTTTTTTTGAATCCGTACAAAATTTGGATGCTCGATTTGTTGTTGTTGCCGATCTCCAAAATGTTGACGGTTTGACGATTCCCGATAACGTCGAATTATACTGCAACATATCGTATCAACAATATCTTGATTTTCTCGAACACGCTGCTTTTACAATTGTTCCGCTTCAAATCCGGCAACGATCAACAGGACAAGTTGTTGTGTTGGAAGGATACGGTTTGGGAAAGCCAACCATTGTAACACGTTGTCTTGGAATTGACGGTTATCTCCGCGAAAATGAAACCGGTTTTTTCTGCGAACCTTATAATTCGGTAAGTCTTAGGGAAAAAATCGAAATTTACCTCCATTCCCCGTCATTGGTCGAACAACATGGTCGTGCGGCATTGGATTGGACTTTAAAAGAATTTACATTCGACGCTTTTGTTGAAAAAGAGCTGAACATCATTAACGATGTTTTGGCAAAACATCGCCGCTCTTTGCTTTCGGCGACACCGTGATAATGTTGCCGTCTCCCAAATTCCGAAACAATTAGAAAAATTTCGATTGCTTGTAACTATTCACCGGATTGGTACAAAAAAGCAATCGCATCGTATCGTTTGTGTTGTCTGGTGATTGCGATTCACTTCATCGCGGTAATTCAACATGAATCACATTTTCGCGCGGTGTCCACGTAGTCAATCTTTTGGAAAAGGCAATTAAATTTCCTGATTCTACTGGATTAGGTGTTTCCCACCGGAATCGTAAAATAATTTCATAGTCAATCATAAAGTGGACGACCTTTTGCTAAAAGGTCGCGTCAGCGTAGCCGACAGTGAATCAGATTAACGACGGCAAACTGTTGTTGCTTTCTGTTTTGGAGTCAATAACAGACTCAACCGGCATGATCCTTCAGCGAGGGGAGCACTCATCTCTTTTACGATTTTTCATGTGTTGCG
>JAISBG010000537.1 GCA_031266315.1 Planctomycetaceae bacterium
AACTCTTGTTCCGACAAAAAAAGATACGGAAAAACTCCGCTTCAAAGAGGACGGAACATTCAAAATCGCTCAGATTACCGATACTCATTATCGAACCAATGCCGACATTGCCAAAGAATCCGTCAAACTCATTGCGGAAATTATCGAAACTGAAAAACCGCAACTGGTTGTTTATACCGGCGACATTGTTGTACGCGGCGATATTTACAAAGGTTGGGACGATATTCTCAGCCCTTGCGTTGAAAGTAAAACACACTGGGCGGTCGTTTTGGGAAATCATGACGACGAGTCGGGTGTGAACCGTAAACAAATCATTGACCACATCAAGAATAAACCGTACAGTATGACCGAACCCGGTCCTGAAAATATTACCGGAGTTGGAAATTATGTTCTTGAAATTCTCAACGGTGAAAAAGTTGTGTTTTTGTTGTACTGTTTGGACTCCAACGCTTACAGCCCTATCAAAGCGGCAAAAGGATACGATTGGTTCAAACCGGATCAAATTGCGTGGTATAAATCACAAAGTCATGAATACACGAAACAAAATAACGGTCAACCGTTTCCGGCGTTGGCGTTTTTCCATATTCCGCTTTGCGAATACGGGGAAATGATTCATTTTAAGGGAAAGATTATCGGAGACCGCAAAGAAAAAGAATGTTCCGGCGCAGTCAATTCCGGTATGTTTCTCGCAATGCTGGAATGTCGTGACGTTATGGGAACTTTCGTAGGTCATGATCATGTCAATGATTACATCGGACTTCGTCATGGTGTTGCCTTAGGATACGGACGTTTTTCAGGAACAAAAACAACTTACGTCAAGGAACCGCATGGGGCAAGACTCATAGAAATTTCCAACTCCGGCGCACGGTCTTTCAAAACGTGGATTCGCCTGCGCGGAGGTGAAAAAATTCACGAAATTCAGGTTCCGCGAGACCTAAGCGAAAAAAAATAATTATAACTTATGTTACGTACCATAGGTCAAAAAGTCGGCAAAACATACCGTAGGATTGCAAGTTTTCCTTCGCCCCGCAAGGGCATTGCGTAACAACCCACCGCAACGCGGTGGGTAAGTCCCTCTCTAACAATCGCCCTGTAAGGGCAATGCAAAGCGAATTGGCATTGCCCTTTCAGGGCGAAATTGAAGAGTGTGCTTTACCCCACCGCGTTGCGGTGGGTTGTTATGCAATGCCCCTAAAGGGGCGGGGAAAACTTGCAATCCTACTGTTGCGTCCCCATACTATCCACTATCAACTATTAACTCTCCACTTTTAATATTTACGTGGTGGTTTAAAATTGTTATGATTCGGCAATGGTCTGATCGGCGAAACGAACACGGTTTGCCAAAATCATAACGTTTTCACTGTTTTCTGTATTGATTGTCTTTCACATTTTTATGGCGAAACAACGGATTGTTTGTCGGAATTTTTGGCTTTTTGTTGTTACCGTTTGGGGAGCAACGGTTGTTACTGTTTGGGGACTGAACGGTTGCGGAACTCTGTTGGGGCAGAACCAACCGATTCAGCCGACATGGATGGAATATTTTGAAACCGATGTTCCGAGTTGGCGGGTATTACATTCCGAAAAGCGCGGAACCGTTACAAATCAGCAGCGTTCCCAACTTCAATCCCTGCAAGCAAAAAAATCGGAAATGTTCCAATTTTCCTTGCCGACGGATTCTTGTGTTATTCTTGGTCATTCTATTGGTTTTCCGTTAGTAATCGAAGATTTGTTGCCGACACTTTGCGTTCAATCGAATCAACCGGGGATTGCTATCGGAGCCCAAATCGTGTTGCCGAACACCGTACACCCCAACACCGGAAAACCGATTTCTTATCTCGTAACCGGTACAAAATACACCGGATCAGGAAATTGGGAAAAACTCGGTTTTTGGGACAAAAGCGGAAACCCGATTTTGCTTCAGCAAGCGGAAAGACTTGGGAGATTGCTCCGTGCCGAACTCAAAATGAATCTTGATTTACGCGATAAATATATCCGGCAAATTGTGCTTCTTGTCGAACCGACCATCACAACAACTGCAACAACGCCGCCAACACCGAAAACTCTTTGGGTTGATTCTCTTGAAGTCGTTGGTCATGTTGCGGTTTCGGACGCGGTTTTGAACCGTTGCGAACTTGAAAAACAAACGTTATTGACTAATTCAACTAATCGTTTTGACCCTGTTAATTTTGACGGATTTAAAATTGAAGCCGGTTTGAAATCGGTGTTTGTTCAAACGATCCGGTCGCAAAATCCGGTTGGCAATACCGAATGGGTTTCGCCGCTTGCGGATCGAACATCGTCGCCGTTGCGTGCAACACCGGTTTCGGGAAGCGTTGATTCCAACACTTTCGGCAGGCAAACCGAAACAGCAACCTTGAACTCCGCAATCCCAAACGCCATACCCCCGAACACCGCTTTCACAAACACGGCAATTCCAAACACCGTCAACAACACGTCGCGTTTGCCGGACACGTTGGAACGTTCTGTATTTTCGGAGCAAGACGAGATTCGGTTTTCGCTGACCAACCAGCAAACTCAGAATATTTCGCCGGCATCTTTATTGCCGATTCGACTTTCGGATCAGGTTCTTTCTGTTGATGAGATTCCGATTGGAGTTCGGGCAATCGAGTACAACGGCGAACCGTTAACCGTTTTGCGTCAATTGGAATTTAACGCGGCATGGATTAAGGAACGTCCCAACGCCGCTTTATTGCAGGAGGCGAAAAACGCGGGAATCTGGTTAATTTGTTCTCCGCCGGGACCGTCGGAATTATCGGCGGCGTCGAAGTTTGACGCTTCCGCGAATTCCCCTCAGCATCTTTCGGTTTCGGGGACATCGGTTATTGATTCTGCTTATGATAATGTTTTGGCGTGGAATCTTGGCGACGAATGTACTCACCCGAATCATACGGTTTATTCGCAATGGGTTTCGGTTTTACAAAGTGCCGACCGTATTCGGCGGCGACCGATTCTTTGTACGGCGCGAAGCGGAGTTCGCGAATACAGCCGGATTGCCGACATTTTAATGATGCGTCGTGAACCGCTTCTGTCGTCGTTGGATATTCTTGCGTTGCGGGATTGGCAGCAATCGTATCCGTCGTTAGCCCGACCGGACACGCCGTTTTGGTGTACGGTTCAAACGCAGCCTTCGGTGAAACTTGCCAATCAATGGACAATGTTTGAAGCCAATCCGCAATCAATTTGTCCGTTTTCCTACGAACAACTTAGAATGCAGGTTTATCTGGCATTGGCAACAGGGGCGCACGGTATTTTATTTACGTCGAACACGCCGCTTACCAACAATGATCCGGAGAGCGAATTTCGGCGAACCGCTCTTGAATTGCTCAACTGGCAACTCCAATTGATTGAGGAATGGTTTGCGGCGGGCAGTGTTTCGCCGGTTTTGGTAAAATCCAACCGCCGCCCGATGTCCAGTGCGGTGATTCAATCGGGACGTTCACGGTTATTGGTTCCGATTTGGCAGGAAAACCGTAATCAACAGGCGTTGAGTGCGGCGATTGTCGGCAATGTCAAATATATTATTTCGGGAATTCCTGAAACTTATGATGCGTATCATCTTGTTCCGGGCAGTCTTTATCCGATTGACACAAAACGGGTTGCGGGTGGAGTTCAAATTGAGTTGCCGGAAGCGAATCTCAATTCGTTGATTTTTTTCGGTGAAGTCGATGCGGTTTACGCGAATATCGGGAAACGTGCCAAAGAGATTGGACCGCGTGCGGCATATTTAGCGTGCCGTCTTGCGGAACTTCAATTAGCCGCAACGGAACAAGTTCTTTCCGTGTTGAAGCAATCTGCGGAAATGAAAGCAATTCCGGTTCATCCGAAAGACCATTTGCCGCTTATTGCAGTTAAAGAGCAGGAAACAATGATCAACACGACCAAAGACGCGATTGATCTTGCGAAAAATCTGGCGCAACGTCGTCCGCCGGACTATGCCCGTGCTTATCTTCAGGCGGAGATTGCCACGCGCGGACTTCGGGTTACGGCGCGGGAGATGCTTCAAGAGGCAACCCGACACGAACTCAATCTTTGTATGACGCCGGTTTCGGTAACATTTGCGACTTTACCTTATTATTTAACGGCTTATCAACGAACCAACGGGGCAACATTGAGTGAAAACCGTTTACTTTGCGGCGACATGGAAAACCTTTACCAAATGACTCAGGCTGGTTGGGAAACGGTTTCGCATCGTATTGAAGGGGTTGCTTCGCCGAAGCGGGACACGGTGATAAATGCCAAACATTCCGGTCAAAAAGGTTTACAAATAGTTGTATTGCCGACGGGTTCGGAAGACAAACCGGTGCAACTGGAAACAACACCGATTTGGATGACAACGCCGCCGATTCCGGTACGAATGGGTGAAATGATTTGCGTGAACGGTTGGATTCGGATTCCGCGAAGGTTGGAATCGACAGTGGACGGTTTAATGATTTTCGATTCTCTGGGCGGTGAATCATTGGCGTTGCGTTTTTTGGAAACCGGAGATTGGCGGGAATTTGCATTTTACCGCAATGTTCCGGAGGACGGCAATTATTACGTAACGTTTGGGTTGCAAGGTTTTGGGGAGGTTCACATTGACGACGTAAACATTTCCGCCGTACGGTTTGAACTTCCGGCGCAACCTCCCGCGCCCTCCCAACAACCCGCCGCGCCAACTCCTTGGCAACGTCTCAACCCTTTCCAATATTTACCGCCCATCCCGATCTGGAATCAATAACCGCTTGAGAACCGCAACACTTTTCCGGTTCAACTCAATAATTCAGCCCACGCGATAAATTCGGCGTCCGGTTTCGGCGCATACTTTCAGCAGGATTGCAAGTTTTTCTTCCGCCCTGCAAGGGCAATATAAGCCAGCCCGCCGCAACGCGGCGGGTAACGGCAACATAAACAATCGCCCTGTAAAGGGCTGCATAGTTATTGTTGTGTTTTCTGTTGATATGTTGCCCTTTCAGGGCGACGTGTTGGTGTGAGGTATCCCGCCGCGTTGCGGCGGGCTGGCTTATGTCGGGCTTTCAGCCCTAGAATATTGCTTGCGCAAGCAGTATTAGGATTTACACCTGTAATCTTGGAAAAACTTGCAATCCTACCGGGTTTGTACTTTCTTTTCGTTGACATTTTCAGGTCTCCTTTTGTAAAATGCTAAAATTTTTCCTAAAGACCATCGTCTTTGGGTTCAAGACCATGGTCTTAGAGTTCAAGACCATGGTCTTGGAGTTCGGGACACGTGTCCGAGACTTCGGGACACCTCTCTTTTAACCTCTTTCCGCAATCTAAGGTGG
>JAISBG010000550.1 GCA_031266315.1 Planctomycetaceae bacterium
CAAATGTTAAAATGGGAAAGTCAGGGGGGGGGGGGCAGTATATGAGGGAAAGGAAAAATTAAACGAAGAATTTTCTCCTACCGAACACAACCTTTCGAGTTTTTTCTCCTTGTTTGTTCGTGCTTCACCATTCGGCTTTACATTGGTCGAACTTCTGGTGGTGATTGCGATTATCGGGGTGTTAATCGCAATTCTGTTGCCGGCGGTTCAGGCAGCGCGGGAAGCAGCAAGACGGATGCAGTGTTCCAATCACTTGAAACAGATGGGAATCGGCGTTCACAACTTCCACGATACAAGAAACGGTTTACCGCCGTGTACATTGGGAAAGGGACGTATTTCTCTTTTACCTCTGTTGTATCCGTACATCGAACAACAAAATCTGTACGATGTTATTGCAACAAGTGGTTTTGGCGAGACTTACAATCAAACATGGTGGACGAGTACGAGTTTGGGAGAGTCTGGGCGGGCTGGTTTCGGATCGGTTCCGATTTACCGTTGTCCCTCACGTCGGGGAAGCAGTCCATTGATTACAACCGAAAGTGTCAATACGGCAGGTCAGGCATTACCTGGTCCTGTTACAGATTATTCGGTTGTGTTACTGATGGACAGAAATATTTATAATACCTCTTTTTGGGAACATACCGGTACGGCTGATGCTTTCGAACCGAACACTCGAATAAATGCAATGAAAGGACCTTTTCGTGTACCAATCAGATTTCAGGATTCTTCAACCGGAGTTGCTTTAACAAACACGATGATTGCGAATTGGTATCCGCGTGATACGATGTCCTATTGGGGTGACGGAACAACGAACCAATTACTATTCGGCGAAAAACACTTGCCGCCCAGTACGAAAGATCGGTGTAATTTGGATACCGGAACAAATTATCATTATACCGGAGATTGCAGTTACCTTAATTCGGGTCCCGGTTACGGAACCGCCGCATGGGGACGATCTTTTACGAAAAACGGTGCTTTTACCGTTTCGGGAATGCTCAAAGGAGGAGCAGATGAATATCCGCTCAAACGGGCAATGGACGATATTCCCAATACCACCGGAAGTAATCAACCAATGCAGGCTTATAATTTCGGCAGTTATCATCCTGATGTTTGTCTGTTTGTGCTTGGAGACGGAAGTGTTCGTGCAATTTCTGTTACAACTCCGCCTTTTCCGTTTTTGGTAGGACTTTCCTATGTGGACGACGGAAACAATATTATTTTGCCATAGACAACTTCTAAAAAACTATTTTTTGACAAGATTTACAGAATTTACAGGATAAAAATCAAATAAAATCCGGTAAATCATGTGTATCTTGTCGAAAAATAATCTTTGCTAAAGGTTTTAGAAGTTACCCGTAATATATTCCACAGCCTCAACAAACGAGTATTTTTTTAACGCGAAATACACGAAAACACGCGACAATGTGCGAAAAAATAGTTTCGCGCATGGTCGTGTGTTTCGCGTTAAAAACAAATTGATGAAATATTCCAGCTAAAAAAATTGCCGGAATATTTTGGAGAATCTTGTATTCGATACCGGAAATGTAGTACAATAACCGCAATTGATTAGGAATTGGTATTGGGACATTCGGTTTCGCAATCTCCTGTTGGCATTTGATGTCATCATCTCATTTCAACCGGTTTGCGTTTTCCGGCTTTTTGTAGAACGGCTTGTTAGAATGTCTTGATATTGTTTTTTGATACCGTTTTTTTGATACTATTTTTTGATGCCATGAAAATATTACGTTTAATTTTATTTTTTCTGATGGTTTCTATTTGGAATTCATCGGAGTTATCAGCTCAGGTCGGGAAGCAAAGTTCCGCGAAAGCCGGTTACGTTTATCCCGCAGGAGGTCAACGCGGTACAACTTTTGAAGTTTGGGTTGTCGGGCGGAATCTGCTCCGAACCGTTGATGCCGCATTTTCCGGTAACGGAATTTCGGCAAAAGTTGTCGATACCATGTACGCCTTTCGGAATCTCGATCAACGTGATCGGTATAATATTCGTAACCGTATCGGCGAAGTTGCCGCCCGGCATATTAAGTTCGATAACGGTGTGTTTATGAAAACCCTGATCGAAAAGTTACCGAAAGTTTCCAAACCGCCGGATCCGCCCGAAGAAATTGAAGCGGTTCCGTTTGTTTGGCCTCGGCATGTTATGTTGCGGAAAATTGCCGAACCGGATGTTTTTGTACTGTTTGACGAGATTTGTGAAATAATTTATTTCACTTACGGACCGGGAATGTGGCGTCGTCCGCCGGATATTCTGATGGACGTGGTAATTCTGGAAGTTACGATTACTCCCGACGCCGAACCGGGGAACCGTGAATTACGGCTTGTTACAATGTCCGGTCTTTCAACGCCGTTGTATTTTCAGGTTGGAGTTCACCCCGAAGTCAAAGAACGCGAACCAAACAGTATGGAGACAAACGGTATCGCCGGTTTCATGCGTGAGCGTCCGGCTCCTATTTATGAAACGCCGGTTGTTGTCAACGGTCAAATTCTTCATTCCGATACCGACCGTTTTCAATTTCGTGCCAAAAAAGACGAACAACTGGTTCTTCACGCTCAAGCCCGTCAATTAATGCCGTATCTTGCTGATGCGGTTCCCGGTTGGTTTGAGGCGGTGTTGACCGTTTATGACGCCAACGAAAAAGAATTGGCTTATGCTGATTGTTATCGTTTTGACGCGGATCCGTTACTCAAATTCACTCCGCCGGAAGACGGTGTTTATACGGTGGAAATTCGTGATTCGGTTTTTCGCGGTCGTGAAGATTTTGTGTATCGGCTTGCGATTGCTCCGTTGCCGGTTATCGAAAGTGTTTTTCCGCTCGGACTCAAACAAGATACTTCCGTAACTCTGAAACTGGAATGTAACGGCAATAAAAACAGCAACAATAATAACGACAGTAACAATAATAATCTTGAAGTCCGTGAAGTTCAAGTCAATGCCATATCAGAAGCGGGACGTTTTCATGAGTTATCTCAAATTGGGTCTCAGTGGTTGCCGTTACCGATTCGGTATGAAGTTGACACGTTGCCGGAAACATTCGAAGCCGGAAACAATAATTCTGTTGCCGCCGCTCAACCGGTTGCCATGCCGATCGTTATCAACGGTAAAATTTCCAAACCGGGGGAATATGATTTTTACCGTTTCGCAGGCAACGAAGGGGCAACGGTAACAATTGAAGTTACTGCACGTCGTCTCAATTCGTTACTTGATTCACGAATCGCGTTGTTTGACGCTGCCGGAAAACTGCTTGCCGAAAACGATGACGGAAAAACGGTGGACGAAAAATATAAGTCGCAGATTTTCGGAACGCAAACGCACAACGCCGATTCAAAAATCTCTTTGGTATTACCGCAAGGCAGTCCCTTTGTTCTTCGCATTGGCGATGCGTTACGGAATGGCGGAAACGCTTACGGTTATCGGTTACGAATTTCAAAACCGCGTCCGGAATTTGATGTTTACACAACACCGTCCGCATTAACATTTTTTGCCGGAAACTGTGAACCGATTTGGTTTTATGTTGACCGCAGCGAAGAAGAAAACACGCCGATAGAATTACGAATTGCCGGCGATGCTCAGGGATTCCAACTTGACGGCGGACTGATTCAAGCCGGTGAAAAATCTGTTGTTGCAACATTAACCACACCGAAAGAACCGCGAAATAAAGCAATCAAACTTCAATTTGAAGCGGTTGCTGTTTCCAACGGTCAGACTGGTCAAAAAATTGGTCAAGAAATTCGGCGTCCGGTGTATGCTGTTGACGATATGGAACAAGCGTTTTTGTATCATCATCATGTTCCGGCAAGCAATTTCTGGGTGTTGATGCAAAATTCCCGTAACGGAACCGGTTTCCGTCCCATTAAACCGGATAAACCGGAACAAAATAAAACCGAACAGGTTAAAACGGAAACGGATAAACCTGAACAAGTTAAAACGGAACCAATCAAATCGGAACCGTTCGGATTGGAACCGCTTCAACTCAAACCGGGGCAATCAATTGATGTTACATTTGAATCGGAAACCGGTTCTATTCCTCCGACGACTTTTTTTTATCTGAAAGAGGCTCCGGCAGGAATTTGGGTGAAGAAAAAGTTGCAGGAAAAGAAAAAACTCGTGTTGACATTCGGCGCGAATAGTGATACGTTGCAAAAAGCCGAAAAACCGTTCCTTGCGGGCAATTTGATTGTTGCGGTTGACGCGGAATCAAATGACCAGAAAAAAAACCGCTACCAAACCGGAACTCTTCCGGCAATTCCCTATCGTCTCGAACCGTAAATAGTTACGATTACAAAAATATTAATTAAAAACTCATGTTACGCACCGTAGGTAAAAAAGTCGGCAAAACATACGAAAAATCGAAAGAGGTGGGCGACCTTTCGCTGAAAGGTCGCGTCGGCGTACTCGCCGACAGTGAATCAGATTAACGACGGCAAAATGAAAACTCAACCGGCGCGACCGCCCAGCGGGCGGATCGCCCACCTCTTTCGATTTTTCGTGTGTTTGACTGACTTTTTTACCGGTGCGTAACATCAGATATTAACTAAAAATATTAACGACTTAACCCTGACTTCCATGAATAATTTTATATTACGTAATATCGCTTTAAAAGAGGCGGTGATATTTTTTAGTTTTCTGTTACTATTTTTGGAACAGAACCGGCTTTTCGCCGTCAACTACGGCAACATTTCCATTCAGGAAATTCAGGTAACTTCCGATGCCGGTACGCCAAGTTGTTACGGTTATGTGGAATACCGTTTTCGTGTTACTAATAATGACGCGAAACCTCATACGGTTGGTCTTGAAATACCGAAAGATAGTCACTATTCAACTGCATTGAGTCGATCCGCCAACAGTGTTACGGTTCCGCCGAAATCAACGGTTATGCTTCGTCTGCTTCAACCGCCGTTCCGAATGGAAGGTCGTAGTGAAGCGCAAGTGATTATTGACGGACGTTATCAACGTGATTCGTTACCGTTTCAACAACTCCGCAATCACGGTAATTATTATTACTCTCAGGAGATCGCCAATATTCTTACCAGTAAAGACGTACAGGGTGATTTGCGTAATTTGTTTCAAAGCGGGATTCCTCCAGAGGAAACAGAAAATTCGGAAAAGAAAACGGAAACTTCTGAAAATGAAACAGAAAATCAAAAAAGTGAAACGGAAACGGTGTCAGTTGTGCCTGTTGTGGTTCCGGCTAAAAGCGGTTCCCACACGCCGACAGAAGGACTCATGCCGTGGACTTCCAATGTTCCGGTGGAAGAATGGAGCGATTACTGGCTTGCTTACACACGGTTTGACGCGGTTATTTTGACCGATTCCGAATGGAACGAAATTCAGGAACAACACGCCGGAATTTTTGATGCAATAAAAAAATACACCGAAGCCGGCGGAATACTTGGTATTGTCGGAACCAATGGAAAAATTCCGAAAGAATGGTTGCCCAATGAAGACGCCGCTCAAGCTTCAACACAAAATTCCGCACAAAATTATCAGGCAGTTCTCGGACTTGTTTTTGTGTTTGACAAAAATACGGAGACGGCAAAACCGGCGATTGAACCGTTTCGGAAAATCGTTTTGGAACAGTCAAAACTTTGGCGGTCTGCATTCGGCGGTTTTCATTCTTCGGCAATTCTTACGGACGGAACGACGTTGCTTTCAAGGCTTCCGGTTGTTGCCAATTATGGTATCAATATAAAATTGATTATGGTTTTGATTATTGTTTTTGCGGTGTTGATTGGTCCTGTCAATATTTTTGTATTGAGTTTGATCAAACGCCGAATCTGGTTGATGTGGACGGTTCCGTTGACTTCGTTGGTTGCCGGTGTTTTGGTACTTGGTGTTAGTTTGCTTCAGGAAGGTTTTGTGCGTCAGTCAAGTTCCGCAACGTACACAATTCTCAATCAACAACGCGAAGAAGCGATCACTTTTGGTTTTGTCGGTTTTTACTCAACCTTGACACCGCGCGGTATTATTTTTGCGCCGGAAACAGAAGCAACCGCTTGTCTGCGACGCGATTACAGTAACACAAAATCTCTGGAAATTTCCATTCAAAACGGAGGCAATCAATTTTTGACACACGGCTGGATTAGTGCACGTATTCCGTCCTATTTTGTGGTTCGCAAAGCACAATCGCAACGGAAAGAACGTATCACTTTTAACTGGACAACAGATTCCCCGACAGCGTCGAACGGATTGGGTGTTGATATTAAGGAGTTAAACGTTTGTTCGCCGAAAGGAGAATTATTAACCGCTCATCATATCAAAGCCGGTGAAAAAGTTTCATTAACCGTTTCAACTTCAAAGGAATCTATTAACGTTTCGAAAAACCTTTCAAAATCCGCCGCGTTCAAAGAATTGCGTCAAGCCTATTCGAGGATCATTCCAAACGCTACATTGGATTCCTTAATTCCGCCTGACCGTCTTCCTGCCGGTTCTTATCTTGCGGAGGTTGATGCTTGGAACCCGTTTGTTGAAGAAGGTATTGAACGGACAACTCCGTATCAAAATAAAACTTTTATCTTCGGAATTTTTGAATAATTTGAAGCGTTATGAAAATTTGTAATTATTCAACGGATTGATAGGAAAAACGTTAGCCCGATAGGGCTAGATTTTCATAACCGCAGGTCAACGACCTGCGGGAAGTCGTCGCCTCTCAACTCTGCCTGAAAGGCAGGATTTTAAAAGGCACTACTTAAAATCCTGCCTTTCAGGCAGAGTTACTAGTGTTCACGTTCCGCAGGTCGTTGACCTGCGGTTACGAAAATAAAGCCCTATCGGGCTATTCGGTTTTTCGGATCAATCAGGAAAATAATTATTTAGAAACTTGAAACATACCAAATACAACCCTAACACAATAATAAGTATATTTTTTTCTACTGAAAGGTTTTCAATTTTTTGTACAAATTCTTCATCGGAGTTTCCGTGAGCCGCACAGAAACAACCCAACCCAATCGTAACAATGGAAAATATTAACCCGACCATTACGCAACATTTGGCTGATTTAACTCAACAATATGACAGTCGTCTTCTTTTCGCTGCCGAATCGGGAAGCCGTGCTTGGGGACTTCCTTCACCGGACAGCGATTATGATGTTCGGTTTATTTACGCCCACGCAACTCATTGGTATCTTTCCATTGAAGACCGGCGTGAAACAATTGAAACAGTTTTTCCCGATAATATTGACCTGTCCGGTTTTGAACTTCGTAAAGCACTTCGTATGTTTTCCATTTGTAACATCTCGCTCAATGAACAGATTCAAAGTCCGGTTGTTTACGGCGGTGATCCGAAATTTATTTCCCGTTTAACGACATTGATTCCGGTTTATTTCCAAAAAAAACGGGCGTTGTTTCATTATCTCAAGATTGCCGAACAAGCGTTTCATCAAGGAATGCAAGGATTATCGATTGGTATTAATCGTTTTTTTTATGTGGTTCGTCCGCTTCTTGCCTGCGAATGGATTGAGGCTTACGGAACAATGCCGCCAACAGAATTTCAAAAAATCTTGGAAACGGATTTCCTTCCTCTGACGTTGACTAATGAAATTATTGACAGGATTCGGCAAAAAGCCGTGTCAGTTGACAAGGAACCGATTAAACTCTCAAAAGAATTAGTTTACTGGCTTACGGAAACCTTAAACCGTCATCAGGAAACGATTCAACTTTACCCAAACGTAACAGAATCGGTCTCTCTGAAACCATTAAATGAATTGTTCCTTGATCAAATTATGGTCTCTTCTGAAATCCAACAGGAAGATACATAATTCCAGCCCCGAGGTAGGCAATCCGCCCGCTGGGCGGGTGCGCCGGTTGGTTTGTTATTGACTCCAAAACGGTTAGCAATACAGTTTGCCGTTGTTAATCTGATTCACTGTCGGCTAACGCCGACGCAACCGTTCAGCGAACGGTTGCCCACCTACAAAAAGGTTGCCTACCTTGTGGTTGTCCACCTTAACTTTCAATACAAAATTGGTGAAAGAGTTACGAGTTCATCATGAGTTTCTTGCCCATATTAAAAGCGTTTTCACAATCAATTGGAAACTGTTTTGCCTTATGTTTTGCTTTTTCTTCTTCTGAAAACATGGAGGACTCATATTTTTTGTAATCCGTGAATTGATAAGTGTTGTAAGAAAACAGTAATTCCGGTGCCAATCCCAATGTTCTATTTATAACATCATGATATGTTTTTAGATTTGTTTTTACTCCAAAATTATCTGCTAGTTCTTCTGTTACACCCATAGTGTAAATAACACCGGACGGAATCTTTCGCGGATAAACAGTTGGTATTTCCATGCTGTAGATCATATTGGAAAATAGAAACCGTTCTAAAAAAGACATCATGCCCGATGTAATATTCATAAAATAAATCGGTGAACCCAAAACAAGAGCATCAACTGTTTTCAGCCTCTCAAGAATGGGCGTCAAATCATCGTTCATGGCACATTGACCATGTTCGCGGTCTTTTCTTTTGCAGAAAAAACAACTCGTACATCCCTTGTATTTCAAATCATACAAATTAATGAGTTCAGTGTTGGCATTTTGTGAAGCGGCTCCCTCAAGAACTTTATTGAGTAAGATTGCCGTATTCCAGTTTTTTCGCGGACTGCCGTTAATAGCAAGAATGTTCATAAATAGTTACCTTTGTAAAAAGTAGGATTTGAAGTTAGTCGGGTAAAGTTATTGAGAATTTACTATTTTTGATTCCTTTGAATTTCTTGAGTAATTGTTTAAGGAGTTCCATCGGAAGACCGACAATATTGGATTCGCTACCTTCAATGATGGAAAGCCAATGATTGCGGTCTTGGTAACCGAACGCTCCGGCTTTACCTTGCCACAAACCGCCGTCAAGATAATCTTCTATTTCCGAATCGGTAATCGGTTGCATCAGCAAAGTCGTTTGGTCTGTTCTAACAATTGTTGTTCCGTCCGTTTCGGGAATATCTTCACGAATATTTTCACGAATATTTTCACGAATATTTTTACGAATATACTTTGTTAAAAGGCAAAGCCCGCTGAGTACCGATTGAATCTGACCGCGTGAAAACCGGAGCATTTGACGGGCATCATTCCGACTCGTTGGTTTTTCAAGAATTTGATTCTTGCAGAGAACAACCGTGTCGCAGGCAATAATCAATCCTTGTTCAAATTTTGCGGCAACATTGTTGGC
>JAISBG010000531.1 GCA_031266315.1 Planctomycetaceae bacterium
GCGCCGGTTGAGTTTTACTCGACTCCAAAACGGAAGGCAATACAAATTATCGTCCCTAATCCGGTTCCTTGTCGGCTATCGCCGACGCAACCGTTCAGCGAACCTTTTGATAAATAGCCCACCTACAAAAGATTGCCCACCTGAGGAATTGCCTACCTTTAACAAAAATTACTGAGGTTGTTTCGTAAAAAAATTAGGTAACTATTCCGTAGTATTTTTTTCTCTGCCTGAAAGGCAGTATTTTCATAACCGCAGGTCAGCGACCTGCGGCTGTGAACCAAAGAGACCCCTGCCTGAAAGGCAGGATTTTAACCCGTTGCCGCACAAAATCCCGCCTTTCAGGCGGCGAGGTTTTTATCGCGGTACTACCGCAGGTCGAAGACCTGCGGTTATGAAAATGAATCCCTATAGGGCTATTCCAATGAATAGTCACGTTAGATGTTTTAGCGAAGGGTAAATTGATAAATCCAATGTCCTTCTTTGAAAACTTCTTGTTGCGGTACTGTGAGACGGTTGATAATTTTTAGTCCCAAGTCATCAGAATTATTATCAGTAGTCGTATTAGAAGTAAAGGACAGCGGTTGCTGTTCCTCTGCGGATAATGAAAATAGTACCGAATCGTTGTTTTCCGAATAGGCAATCGATAAATCAAAACCCTTTGTCGTGTTGGGCAAAAAGAGTTGTATGGCTTCTTCAACCGCTAATTGTAAATCATTACGCCGTTGCGGTGTGAACATGTATTTTTCATTGAATCGGGCAATCTCACTCTTCAAACCGTAGAAGTCATACCGGTTGTCGGCAATGTGATAATACAGATTGCGGATTCGGTGAATGAAATTCTTTGTCCGGTCTTTTTGCGGGTCGTCGAACACCTCCGCCGGTGTTCCTTCTTCGTAAATGATGCCCTCGTCCATAAAAAACACCCGACTCGAAACATCACGGGCGAATTTCATTTCATGAGTTACAATCATCATCGTCATTCCGTTCTTTGCCAATTGCCGAATCACACTCAACACTTCGCTCACCATTGTCGGGTCAAGCGCGGAAGTCGGTTCGTCGAACAAAATGATTTCCGGCTCCATCGACAAACATCGGGCAATCGCCACCCGTTGCTTTTGCCCGCCGGAAAGTTCGTGAGGCATTGCGTTCTCTTTTTCGGCAAGCCCGACCAGTTGTAGAAGTTCTTGGGCTTTGCGGCGGGCAACGGACTTCGGTTTACGCAACAACTTCACCTGTCCAATCATCAGGTTTTGAACAATAGAAAGATGTTCAAAGAGATTGAAGTTTTGAAACACCATGCCCATTTTACGCCGCAACATGGTAATATTGCTGTGCGGTGCAAGAATGTTTTGCCCGTCAATAAATACTTTGCCGCCGGTCGGATGTTCAAGAAGATTCAGGCAACGCAAAAACGTACTCTTACCGGTTCCCGAAGGACCAATAATCGAAATGATTTCGCCTTGCCGGATTTCCGTGTTGATGTCCCGAAGAACAGTAATATTATTGAATTGTTTGCTTAAATGTTCAACTTTAATCACGTTATTTTACTCCCCAGAGCAACGCTACCTTTTCAAGCAACCGTGCCGCTATCCACGCTAATATAAAGTAAATAATTGCAATCAATATTAACGGGAAAAAAGCGTCAAATGTTCGGCTGCGGATAATGTCGCTTGCTTTTGTTAAATCTTCGACGGCAATGTAACCGACAATCGATGTCATTTTGATAAGCGAGATGACTTCGCCGTTGTAAACCGGTAACACCTGTTTGATTGCCTGCGGTAAAACAATGTACCAAAACGTTTGCAAACGCGAAAACCCCATCGCAATTCCGGCTTCGGTTTGACCGACGGGAATACTTTCGACCGATGTTTTGAACATTTGCGAAACGTATGCCGAAAAGTTAATGCCGAAGGAAATAACAGCAACTGTTACCGCACTAACCGGCAACTTCGCCAGAATCACGTAAAACATCAACATCAAAAACACAAGCATCGGAATACCGCGAACAAGCGAAACATAAATATCGGCAAACCGCCGCAACAACAGGTTGCGGTGCATTTCCATATAACAAATCACCGCTCCAAGCAATGTCCCCAAAACAATAGACCAGAGCGAAATCCAAACCGTAACCTTGAAACCGTTCACCAGCAACATATAACGGTTTTCGGCAAGAAGATTGTCTTTGAAACTTTCGACAATCGATTGCCGCCAACCAATAGACGGCGCTGCCTGAACCTGTTCCGGCGTTAATCCGTAATCGCTACGGATAATGAAGTAAATCTTTTTCATAGCATAAGGAATTGAAAAATCAACTTTCTTTTGCCGTTCAGGTGTTATCATGATACTACTGCCGGCGATGTCGATTTTGCCGGAACCGAGCGCGGCAAGCAAACCGCCAAAAGGAATACGAACTATTTCAACTTTGTAATTGTATTTTGTTGCGAAACGCGCCATCAGGTCAATATCATAACCGGCAACTTTGCCGTTTCGGACAAATGAAGGCGGCATATCGGTTGTGGTTGTGCCGAAGCGGAGTGTGCCGGCGGAACCGTCGCCGCCGAAATCCGGTGTTGGCATCGTGTCGAACTGTTGATTCCAACCCTCATAAATCGCCTGCAATTCTCTTTTGGTATCAAGTTCTTTGAGAAACTCATCAAACTGTTCACGATGTTTGGACTGTCCTTTAGGAAAAGCAAAACCGATTGGTTCTTCAAGCAACGGTTCGGGAATAACAGTAATGTTGGAATGTTCTTTCTTTGCGGCGGAGATCGTATCATCAGAATACATAATCGCATCACATTGCCCGTGTTCGAGGGATAGAAGTTGGTCGGCGCGGGATTCAAGATAAATTCGGACGGCTTTGGGATAACTCCTGTCCAAAATATTATCATAAACACTGCCGATAAGAATCCCAATACGTTTTTCCGCGAAATCGTCCGCGTGGAATACCGGCTGTTGTTTGCCGCCTGTTTTGATATACGAAGCCAACTCGTTTTTTCGGACGAAGATGTAATCCCCCACAACACGGTAAGGATCGGAAAAGTCCACGACTTTTGAGCGTTCTTCCGTGATACTAAGACAGCAGCAGGCAATATCAACACGATTGCTGCCTAATGCGGTAATCAAACCGGCAAAGTTGGTGACAAACGGTTCAACGTCATAATTGTATTTGGAAGCAAACCGGTACAATAAGTCAATATCGCAACCGACAAGTTTTCCGTTGCGGTTGAATGTTGTAGGAACCATATCGTCGGTGGCGGCAAAGCGGATCGTACCGGCACTGCCGTTTCCTGTGATTTGGGGTGTTGGCATCGCGTCGTGATCCTCGCCCCAACCTTTGATCATTATGTCCAATTCGCCGCTTTGACGAAATTCTTTAAGAAACTCGTTGAATTGTTCGCGGTATTTCGACTGCTTTTTCGAGAAAGCAAACGCAATATCGGTCTCTATCAGAGGTTTTCGGATATAATCGAATTGGGGAAGTTTTTTCAAGACACCTGCAATTTCATCATCTTCGAAAAAGGTTACATCGCATTTGTTGGTTACTAAAGCGAGCATTTGGTCGGCTTTGGTGTTATAGACAACGATTTTCGACTTTGGAAAATTTTCAGCGCAAAATTTTTCCATAATATTACCGCCTTTGACGCCAAGACGTTTGCCGTCAAGGGCGGACGGATTTAATTCGGTAACGGCGGCGTGTTTTACGGGTTGTGCGGTTGTTGGTTGTTGGTTTTCTTTTGTGATGCCGGTTTTATTTTTATTGACACTTTCAACTCCTGTTTCCGCGCCGGTTTTAAGATACGAAGCCAACTCGTTTTTTCGGAAGAACAAGTAATTTCCTAGAATGCGGTAAGGATCGGAAAAGTTGACAATTTTCTTGCGTTCTTCCGTAATACTAATACAGCAAGCGGCAAGATCAACACGATTACTGCCTAATGCGGCGAGTATTCCTGAAAAATTGGCGATAAACGGTTCGAGACGGTAGTTGTATTTGGAGGCAAATCGGTAAAGTAAATCAATATCACTTCCAACGAGTTTGCCGTTGCGGTAATAGGCGAAGGGGACAACATCGCCGGTAACAGCGAAACGGATTGTTCCGGCGTTGCCGTTTCCTGTGACTTGGGGTGTTGGCATGGCGTCGTCGTTCTCGCTCCAACCTTTGAGCATTTTGTCCAATTCGCCGCTTTGACGAAATTCTTTAAGAAACTCATTGAATTGTTCGCGGTAATTCGACGGCTTTTTCGGGAAGGCAACCGCAATATCAGTTACTGTTGCCGGTTTTCTACAGTAGTCGAGATTGGGAAATTCTTTCAGGACGTGAACAATTTCGTCGTCGTCAACAAATGTTGTGTCACATTTATTGTTAACCAGTGCGACTAATTGGTCGGATTTGGTGTTATAGACGAGGATTTTTGATTTCGGCAATTCTTCCGCGCAATATTTTTCCTGAATACTACCGCTGAGAACAGCAATACGTTTCCCTTCGAGAGCGGACAGATTTATTTCGGTATCAGTATCGGCAGCAGCAACAACAACAGACGCTGCCCAAAAAACAGGAAATAATAGCCAAAAATAAAGTTTCATTTTACGAATGATATTTTAACGGGTTACGCTTTACGCAAAACATTTTGCTTATTGTAAATAAAAACGAATCGTCCATAATCCCCCCCTTATTAAAAAATCCCGAATTCTATACCTATTAGATATTTTACACCGGAATGGTACAATCATTGACAATATTTCAGCGGAATTTTCGTTAAAAATAGGCAATCATCAAATGGAGAACCTTTTGTAGGTGGGCAACCTTTCGCTGAAAGGTTGCGTCGGCGATAGCCGACAACGAATCAGAGGAACGACGGCAAACTGTATTGCTAACCGTTTGGGACAGTGGTTTCAAGTTAAGCGAATGAAGTTAAAAATAGGGAGTTTATCTGTAATATTAAATAAATTAAAAGGTTTGGTCAATTTTTGTATTTTTGCGAAAATTTTTTGATTCGATTTTAAATTGGAATTTTTTTTTTTCGTCTTGCTGAAAATTGGCGGAGCGGGTAGAATGAAAA
>JAISBG010000764.1 GCA_031266315.1 Planctomycetaceae bacterium
TAAATACAGCAATAATCAATAAATAGTTACGGAATTTAATAGGGTAATTGAAACGCACCGCCTGCAAGAGACGACAGATATTGATCATGTGTTTTCTGATCCGGTATTTTAATGTTATGGCTTCCGGCTTGATTTTCAAGTATCGGACAATCTTTTGCTTTGATCGTATGAGCAATAATCATTGTTGGTTTTCCGTTCTTTAATACTTTGGCACGATTTATTGTGTCATAAATTTCGTCCCAACCATGACCGTACATCTCCAAAACATTCCAGCCGAACGCCTGCCATTTGTCCGCAAGCGGTTCAAGATCAAGAATGTCGGCGGTAAAACCGTCAATTTGTAATTTATTGTAATCAGTAATCGCAACAAGATTATCAAGTTTCTGATGAGGTGCGAACAACGCCGCTTCCCAGTTTTGTCCCTCATTGCTTTCACCGTCACCAATGATACAAAAAACATGATGTTTCCTGCCGTCTTTTTTTGCAACAAGAGCCATTCCCGACGCCGCTGACAATCCCTGACCAAGTGAACCGGTTGTCATGTCAATTCCGGGTACGGTTCTGGCGTCGGCATGACTGGGCAATGTTGTTCCGTCGGCGTTTAATGTTCCAAGTAATTGTTTCGGAAAAAAACCACGATAAGCAAGTACCGCATAAAGAACCGGTGCGGCATGACCTTTCGATAAAACAAGCCGGTCACGTTCTTCCCATTTCGGATTTTTCGGATCAATATTCATCGAACGCCAATAAAGCGTTACCATAATTTCCACCAACGACAACGCACCGCCGATATGTCCCGAACCGGCACGGCAAATCATATCAGTAATTACGTAACGAAGTTCCGCCGCAAAACGATCCGCGTCACGGCAATTAAATTGTTGTAATAGGTTATCCATATTTGTTGTAAAAAAAGTTAGTAAATGAAACAGTAAAAAGCGTTTCGTTATCAATAGGAACTATTAACTCTTGTTACGTAGGGGTTAAATATCAGTTTTTCCTTCGCCCCTTTAGGGGCAACGCATAACAACCCACCGCAACGCGGTGGGGAACAGTTCCCCAGCAATCGCCCTGCAAGGGCAGTGCAAAGCGGATTGGCATTGCCCTTTCAGGGCGAAATTTAGGAGTGTGCTTTAACCCACCGCGCTGCGGTGGGTTGTTATGCAATGCCCCTAAAGGGGCGGAGAAAAACTTCCAATTCTACGGTATGTTTTACCGGCTTTTTTACTTACAGTGCGTAACAGGAACTATTAATTAATCAATCAGTTTATCAATTTATCGCAAATCATCATAAATCCGGTACAAATCTGTTTCCGTTACCGTTTTTGGGTTGTTATTCAAAAGCGGATGAAAACTTTCTTTGACAAGCAACGCGACCGAATCGGGGTCAATTCCCGCGTCACGAAGCGTACAAGGAAGTCCGGAGGAACGTTTCAGTACGGTAATTGTGTCAATCATTGATGTAACGGAATTAAATCCGGCTGCTAAAGCAAATTCTTCCATCCGACCTTCCATAAACGGCGTGTTCAACCGAATCGCCGCTTCCATCGTGAACGCACAGGCTTCGCCGTGCGGTAAATGAAAACGGTTGGAAAGCGGAAAAGAACAGGCGTGAATAATCGCATTTTTCGGCATTTGGAAAGCAATTCCCGCCAGAAGAGCCGCGTAAGCAATTTGTCCGCGTAACACGGGGTCGGCAAGATTTTTGTACAAATTTCCAAGATTGGTCAATATAATTCGCGCCGCTTCTTTTGCCAACAAATCACAAACCGGTTGATGATTTTTCGACCAGAACCCTTCAAGAGCATGGCTAAAAGCGTCAAGTGCTGTTGACGCCGTAACACGAATCGGTACGGAAAGCGTCAAGTCGGAATCAATGACAGCGGAAACCGGATAAAATAAATGTGACGACATTGGCGATTTGAAACATTTTTCTTCATCATCGAGAACCGCTATCGGTGTTACTTCCGAACCGGTTCCGGCAGTTGTTGGTACAGTAATCACCGGAATACGTCCGTCGGCAAACGTTTTTCCTTCTGAATGATAAAGCCGAATATTTGAATCATTTGTCATTGCAAGACACGAAGCCGCTTTCGCACAGTCGAGTACACTTCCGCCGCCGACAGCAATCACGAGTTCCGCTTTCTCACCGCGCAACAGTTCGGATAACGTATCAACATTTTTTGTTGTCGGATTCGGGCGTATTTGATCAAAGACCGTAACAGGATTCAGCGAATCAATCACCGTTTGTACCGTTTCCAGTTTTCTTATGGTACTTTCCGTAACAACTGCTACACGGCGTCCGAGAACTTCAGAGGATTTCGGCAACGTTTGGAAAATACCGCGTCCAAAATTAATTTTTGTCGGCAAATGAAATGTCCACATATTTTTTTATTACAGTTATAATGTTATATTTTGTTACCATTTCAGATAACAAGTATGTTTGTTTAATAATGGTCAATTTAAGTTAATAATTCTTTTCCTTTGGTTTCTTGTGCGAAATAAACCGCAACGGGACCAAGCAGATAGAGGAAACTCAACAGTGTTGCTGCTGTAATTAGTGTTATGCCGTTTGTTTGTATCCATCCGGTGAAAAACAAAACAGGAACCGCAAGTAAACGTCCGGCGTTGAAACAAAAACCCGTTCCCGTACTACGAAGCCGAGTCGGATACAACTCAGGAAAATAAACCGCGTAACCGGCGTGCATTCCGGCGGTCAGGAAACCGAATATCGGCAACAAAATTAGCAGAGGAATCACTCCGCTTGTCATTTGAAAAGCAACAAGAGCAATCACAAAACTGCCGAGATGATAAACAACAAATGTTTTCCGTCTTCCGATTTTTTGTGACAGAGGACCGAAATAAAGTTGTCCGATACCAAGACCGACTGTTACAAGAAGCATTCCAAGCATTTCCCAACGTTTGAACTGTCCTTGTTCTGTTTTGAGATAATTTTTGATTTCCTGTTTTCCCAAATCTGTTACAGGGTTATATTTCTCTGGTTCCGCCGCTGCCAATTTCAGAACCGTTTGATTTTCCGCCGCGCGAAGCAGTGTATCTTTCCCATAAATATGAACTCCCCAGAATGTTGCCATACCAATCGCCGCCAGAGAAACGCCAATAATTGTTGATCGGAGCATCGCCCCGTGAAACAGTTCGGCAATGTTACCGGTTTTTTGTGACGAATCGGTTTTTGCCCGTTCTTGTGCTTTTTTCCAACTCTCCGGCTCTTTCATATAAAAGAGTACGAAAACGATGAGAACCGAAGGAAGTAACCCCAATGCGAAACCGAAACGCCAAGGAAGAGATGCAGGATCAACAAAACGATGTGTCCAGTCCAACACCGGACTGTTACACCAATTCATCACAGCAGGATTTCCAATCAAAAATGCTCCAATCGCAACGGAAAGAAGAGTTCCCAATACGCCTGAAGCATGAAAAATACTTCCGGCATGAGCACGGGCTTTGCCGGGAAACACTTCGGCAACAAACGCACTTGCAATTGCCCACTCGCCGCCGACACCAAGCGCAACAAAAAAACGCAAACAAGCAAGATGCCACCACTCTTGCGAAAACGCTGACATCCAAGTAAAAAATGAATAAAACAAAATCGAAAAAGCCATTGTCCGCTTACGTCCGATTTTATCGCTTATCATTCCGAAAATAATTCCGCCAAGAGCACCGCCAATCAAAAACGCTCCCAAAGCAATATTGTTATACAAAGGAATTTTGTCAACGAAATCGGCATCAACAAGCGACGGCACCGCTTCACGCATACTCGCAACAAAAATCTGACCTTCAAAAGTATCAAAAAGCCAGCCGACCAGCGCGATTAAAAGTACAATCCACTGATAACGCGTGATTCCTGTGTACCAACGTTCTTCAGGTTGAGAAATATTCATTTGAAAATTATTGACTAACTGATTAATTGATTAAAGGTAACTGTTTATTTAGTTTGTACCTATTCACGTAACTATTATAAAAATTTCCTTCGCCCCGTAAGGGGCAATGCGTAACAACCCACCGCAACGCGGTGGGAAACGACACACACAAATCATCGCCCTGTAAGGGCAATATATTAGTTAATAATGAATAGTTGAGGACACAAACGAATTTGATATGTTTCGATAAATAGCAATTATTTATTCACTAATCCATTGTCCTTTCAGGGCGATGGTGTTTATGGTTTTACCCGCCGCGTTGCGGCGGGTTGTTATGCGATGTCCTTTCAGGACGAAATATTCTTTAAAGTATTTTAGTAACTGTCTATTGACCCATAAACTAAATAGATAGTTACGATTAAAGTTTGACTTCTTCTCCTGTTTGTGCGGATTTTTGTGCGGCAATTGAAAGAGCGGTTGCTCGGCATCCGTCGGAACCGGTGCAATGAATTTTTGCTTCACCGCGAATAACCCGACTCATCTGAATAATCTGCTCTTCCAATTCAAAAAGTTCTCCGGCTGGTTTTTCAATATTTATTTCAGTAACATTATTTCCGTCCGATATTTTGAGAAAAAACTCAGGATGCCGCGTCCGATCCATTGCTCCGCTCCATGCAGCCCAAAGTGATCCTTTCGTTCCTGTTACTTTAACCGATTGATGATGTTCAAAAGCGGCAAGAGTTTGAGTGATCACCGCATAAGAACCATTGGAAAAATGAACCACTGCACTCAAATTATCGTACAATTCCGAATCCGTACTCAAACAAGTATTTGCCGTTGCATAAACAGAAACCGCTTTTCCAAACAATTCAAAATACCAACAGGCAAGATCAAAAAAATGGACAGGTTCTTCAAGAATCCAATTGCCGACCCGCTTTTTATCGTAACGCCATCCGTCTTCGCCGGTTCGGTAGGGATTCCGCGAAAGTTCAATAAGCGCGTATTTCGGTTCACCAATTCTGCCCGAATCAATCAACTCTTTAATTTTTCCCCAAAGCGATGAAAGACGGAATTGATGTCCGACAGCTAAATACAAATTTTTTTCTGTTGCTGTCTGAAATAATGTTTCGCAATCCTTGACGGTTAGCGCAAGCGGTTTCTCAATCAGCGAATGTTTTCCCGCGTTCAATACATCAAAACCGATACGAAAATGCAGGTGATTGGGAACGCTAACCACAGCAACGTCCAAATCGTTAAGCCTGAGCAATTCGTGATAATCGGCAACAACTGTTACATCGGGATATTCCGTGCGAATATTATTAACCGTGTCGGAATTACCAACGGCAATACCGATAAGTGTTACTTCGGGCAGTTTTCTAATTGCGTCGGCGTAACAACGTCCCCATGCCCCGAAACCAATAATTCCGTAACGTATCATTTTTGTTCCTCCCGACCGATTTGAAGAACAACACGTATTGGTTTCGGTTGATGATGATTTGCCAGCCGTTTGAGTTTTGACGCGAAATGACCTTTTAGTACAGTAACATGATGAGGCATTCCCGCATAACAAGCGTCAAGAAAAAATTGTTCAACACCGCCGCCGGAAACTAGCACACGACCGGAACAGCCCGCAATTGTCCGTGTCGGAACATCTGTCCAACCTTCGCAAACCGCCAAATAATATTCGTTGCGGAATCTCCAGAGCCGGAATAAAGTTACAGGAATGTTGTATTGAAGATGTGATTCGACCACAACAGGCTTATCGCTATTAAAATGAACGGAAAGTGTCGGAGCATGAGGCGATCCTGCCGGTTCACAAATTTCAAACGGTGTTGCGCCGGCGTGCCAAAGTGTGATCGACTCATCGTCATGTTCCAGCCAATCACTGTTGAACGCCGCAAATTCACTGCCGAGCGATCTTGCAATAAGACAACCAATGGCTCCGTCAACATCGCCTTCTTCACAAATATTAATTCCATCGGAAGCAAGACGCGCAACACTTAAATAAGACCAAACACCAAATTCGTTCGGTAATTCGGGCCAACACCGTAACGCGACGGCGTCCAATGATTCTTCTTCGACAAGTTGTTTCACCGCTAGATAATAACGTGACGAAATATCCCAAACATCATCATTAAATGTAACGCCTGAACGAATCGGCAATGCAAGTGATTCCGTTTTTTTCCGGTCTTCGGCAACTTCGGATTCGGAAAAAGACCGGACAATTGTACAAAATTCATGAAGTCCGATTCGTTTCAAACGTGAACCGAGAAATTGTTGTTGCGCGGCGGCATCAACCGACATGTTTAGAAAACCCGGCGCATGGTCTCCAATCAAACCGATACGAGCATGACGTAATCTTTTCGATGTTACGGCAATACATACCGTTTCGTTTAATATTGCAACCGTTTTGGGATTGTTGGGCAACCCGATAGCAAGCAGCGGCGGACTTCCCGCCTGACTCATACCCGAAGCCCAATTGTGCGCTCCAACCAGACCGCAAGCGGAAACTTTGGGATTGTCGGGATTTTCCGGTGTTGCCCAAATGATGACCGGACTGTCCCATTCGGAAAGCAAAACCGGAAAAAGATTGCCGTCTCCCATGGTCGGTTGCGTTACGATTATTGCTTCAGCACAGGATTGTTGCGCCGCTGCAATGGATTTTTTTAATACCGTTTCATCGGCAATAGGTCCGAAAAAAAGCGGTTCAAACGGAGATTGTTGTAATTGCAAACGAATTTCCCGCTCCAAAAACGCTCCCCAATCAGGATCAAAACCCGGTCGTTTACGACCAATAAAAAAAACAGCAATGGACATAATAAAAAATGTTGAAAACTTTCAATAGGTAACCTTCCGCTGAAAGATTATGTCGGCGAAGACGCTCCTAAATTTATGTTATATTGGTTGTTCTGATTGCCTATCGGCAAATAACCTGCTTTTTATAAATTTTACGTGAAATGTAACAAAAAATAATACGAACAATTATTACCTAATTCAAACAAAAAATTCTCTTTTTAACCTTTAGGCGGCGATGGACATTTAATTCGTACCGTAGGACTAACATCAACTGTTGTTTTCAGATTTTCGGGAGAAATTGTAACTTGTATATTTGAGTTATCAATAGAGAATTTTTGTTCGACAACAATAAATGTATTATCTTCATATTCTTTCACAAGACGGTTATATTCTTTCATTGCTTCTTTGTCTCCGTAGGGAACTTCCGCCGGAATCTCAATATGCGCGGGATAGGCTATTTTTGAAACACCAACTTTGTATGTTCCTTCGGGAATACCGTTAAACTGTCCTAATGTTCGAAGTTGAACGACACCATTTTTGTCCGTATTTCCGCCGCCAGACCAATTCGAGTTTGGATCAATATTGATAAGGACAACTTGAGCATCGGCTAATGGTTTGCCGTCCTGAATCACCGTAAGGCTTGCCGGATAACGTTTGGGCATTCCGGGAAGTGTTTCTTCCCGACAAGCCGTTAAGGAAAGCACAAAGGCTATCGACAAAATGAAATAATATTTGTATGAAAAATACATGTCTTCTAACTCAAAAAATTTCAAAACGAAAATTAAAGTCCTTTCGCTTCACCGGCGGAAGGTGTTCCCAATGCTCCCCAAATACCGAATGGACTTTCACCAAAGGCATCCATTCCTCCTGTACCGCCATAGTCTGGAATCGGTGTTGTTGTCCCCGGCAAAAGTAAA
>JAISBG010000834.1 GCA_031266315.1 Planctomycetaceae bacterium
AACCGGAACTACATAGTAGTTCAACAGAGAAAATTTCTGATTCTCCCGTATTAGGTGTCCAATCCTTGAAAAATTCGTTTTAACCGCGAAAAGAGGTGAGCAATTTATCAAAAAGCCCGCTGGGCGGTTGCGCCGGTTGAGTTTTATTCGACTCCAAAAAGGAAGGCAACACAATTTATCGTCGTTAATCTGATTCACTGTCGGCTATCGCCGACGCAACCTTTCAGCGAAAGGTTGCCCACCTACAAAAGGGTCGCCCACCTCTTTTCATCTTTTTTCGTGTGTTTCGTGTTTAAAACGAACTTATCAAGGCTTGGACACCTAGTACTGTAGAATCAGAAAAGTTCGTATAGCGATTCACAAGATTGCTCCGACAAATCGAATAACCCGATTTGTTACTATTTATTTTTGCGCTTCATTGAGCAACCAGACCAGAAGTCCTTTTTGAGCATGGAGACGATTTTCCGCTTGATGGACAATTCGGCTTTGCGGTGAGTCCATCACGTCGTCCGTTACTTCCAAACCGCGCCGCGCCGGAAGGCAATGTAAAAAAATCGCGTCTTTTTGTGCTTTTTTCATTAGAACCGCATCAACTTGATAAGGAGCAAAAATCTTTTTCCGCTCTTCTTCTTCCGCTTCCTGTCCCATGCTAACCCAAACATCCGTGTACACGGCGTGAGCGTCTTTTACCGCTTGGGCGGGGTCTTCCGTCAACTCAAGTTCAAAACCGTCCGTTATTTTTTTATCGATAATTTTTTCAATCGTTTGAGAAGCGAATTGGAATTTCGGCGGAGCAGCAACAGAAAATTTCATACCAAGTTTTGCCGAAATCCGAAGTAAACTTACCGCAACATTATTCGCGTCACCAATCCATGCGAGTTTGAGATTTTGTAATTTCCCGAACACTTCCTGCATTGTCAAAACATCTGCCAACGCCTGACAAGGATGAGCCTGATCCGTCAATCCGTTAATCACCGGACAACTACTGTATTTTGCCAGTTCGACAACACTGGAATGTGACATAGCGCGAAACATGATCACATCAACCATCGAACTAAGCACTTCGGAAATATCTTTGACCGATTCCCGTTTTCCGAACCCGATTTCCGAACCGAGAAACATGGAATTGCCGCCGAGTTGGAACATACCGGTTTCAAAACTAATTCGGGTTCGAAGCGATTGCTTTTCAAAAATCATCGCCAACATCTTACCGGATAAATACGGTGTACGTTCACTCTGCTTAGATTCACGTTTAATGATTGCAGAGAGTTCGAGAATCCGATCAAGTTCCGCAGCACGAATATCGTTTAAAGTAATAAAATGTCGCATCGTATAAACCCCAATAACATTAAATCCCGATGTAAACACGAATAACTGTTGAACCAATCGAATCGTATTCACCGGCTAAGGCATGAAACAGGAAAATGAAAAACAAACCGACATTTTAACTTATCCATTCGAAATTGTCGAGACGCCCAAACCGTTGCCCGACGAATCTGTGTAAATCCATTAAAATCTGTGTCCTCTGCATACTAAAAAAGGCACACAGAGGGCACAGATTCAATGGATTTGCACTGATATTAAAGGAAGGTTATTTGCGCATGATTCCTAACTTCCTCTATTAACCACTAAACGGGAATTGCCCAATGTTACGACTCAATCATTTGAAACAAATTAAACTCGGATGCTCCGTTTGGTTCAAGGTTTTTTCTGTACGATTCATACCGAAGTACCAAACCTGATACTAAATCAATATGCCATGTACATTTCAAATATCGATAACGATAATTTTGTTTCAAAAACGCCTCAATTACTGTTTCTTCACTTTTTTCCATGTGCTGACGGAATGACGCTATTTCCTCCTCGCTGAAACGATTAAAATCCTTGAGAAGCAATTCCTGCAGACGTTTTTGGGCTAACGCTTGATAGTAGGAGCGTATTTGTTCTTTCGAATCAAGAGATTGCTCCATAACGACCTCCGCAACCACTTTATTATCAAAATTCTTTAGTGAACGTAACGTAAAGGTATCAGAGCACCAATGACCTGTTAGGAACGATCTTCGACCCGGTAAAACGAATTGAGAACCGACCGCCCAATCTGTTGTAGCAAACAGATAAGCCAATGCAGGTGATAGCTTTGAAGTTAGCAAAATAATTTGGTTTTTTTCCAGTGTATCTGCTTTTTGATAGGAAAGGTCTTTCATAAAAAGCAACGGAATATCAACACCATTAACATCATCTCGAAGGATGTAAGTAAGAGTAACAGGAGCAGAAATCTTAGGAGTAGCCTGAACGATAAAATGCGGATCAGTGTGGGAAAACGACAAAACCTGACCTTCTTCATTAACCGTTACTTGGGTATTAATTGTTACATTTGTTGTAGAGTTAATTGATTGTCCGTTTTTATGGAGGGATATAGAATGGCGTGTATTATCCGAAACTGTTGCAACAAGTTCATCGTTGCCGGTTTTCATTATACCTTCAATAGTTTCATAATTCATTCCTTTACCGCCAGTGGCGAGATAATCTTCTAATTGAAAAGCAGTTCCTAGAACATTGGTTTTCAACATGAGAAAATTCCATTGCTTTGAGACCGACAAATCGGGTTTTAAAGTTACTGTTTTTGGGACAGACATTGCGGTTTTCCGTATCCGACGAAACCGCGACAAATTGTGTTTGAAAGTTACTGTTTTGTGAGCATCATTCGCTATCGGCAAAGGATTTTGAAACCGTTGACGCACGGTATTCCAACCATCGAACAAATCACCGTGCGGCAATAGGCTAGGTGTCGAAGGCGGAAGTTTGTCCAACGTCGCGGAGGAAACTTCCTTTAAATTCTTTTTTCCTGCAAAGACCGAATTACAAAACGGTCTCGCAACAAAACTTGCAATCGCAGTACCAAGTACAACTCGACGGGTAATTTTCTTATTCATAATTTTTTTACTCCTTGTGAATAAAGAACCGGAACCGGTACGCTCATTACTTCGTACCAGAGAAATTGAAACTATTTGAAACTATTTGTAAAAATCCAAAACTCTCAATATTCAATACTATACTGTGTTAGTCATAAAATTGGTATTTTTATAACGATTCAGTGTCATTTTTGTTAAAAGTTTGTATGACTATTTACTTTTACTTAATAGGTACAAAAAATGGAATAGCCCGATAGGGCTTCATTTTCATAACCGCAGGTCTTTGACCTGCGGTGTAACGACAAACAGCCGACTGCCTGAAAGGCAGGACTTAACACGGCAACGGCTTAAAATTCTGCCTTTCAGGCAGTAGTTTCGTTGGTTCGTATCCGCAGGTCAAAGACCTGCGGTTACGAAAATAAAGCCCTATCGGGCTATTCGGTGTTTCGGAACAACCCGGAAAATAGTTACTTGAAAAATACCAAATATAACCCTAACACAGTATATTTTAATTTTAATCCGAAAAAAATAAATTAAAAGGTGGAGAGTCGAAAAGTGTTTTTTATCGTGATTATATCAAGATGTTATCGGAACAAAAAGCCGTGAATCAATGTTGAAACGGTAACAAGAACAAGTCCGATAGTTGTTTCCAGAGGAATGATTCGGAGTCGTTCGCCGAGAGACATTCCGACAGAGCCGCCGGTAACATGAAAAAACGAACCGTGTGGCAAATGATCCAAAACTGTTGCTCCGGCATGAATCATTGCCGCCGCCGCTAAGGGCGCAACTCCCATAGTAACGATTAACGTATCATGAAAAGTTGACGATGCGACAGCGGTTCCGGCGGTTGTTGAAGCGGTTGCACCGCTCATTAATATTCCTGAAATGGGTGCGAGCATGAAGCCGGGTAAACCGGTTGTTGCCAAAAAATTCTGAAACACAAGAGTCAATGTTGATCCGCTAATAATTCCTGCAATGGTTCCGGTTCCGAGCAATAAAATGGCAACACCGGACATTCGGTTGAGTCCTGAGGTCATGTAATGCCCGATCGACCGGCTTTTCCGCATTGCCAGACAACCGACCACACCGCCAATCGGCAACGCAATCATCGGATCAAATTGGAAAAGATGCCAATGGAATATTTCTGAAACAGGTCGGAGTGCCAAAAGTACAATCGCTGTTACAGGACCGATTATTGCCGCCCCGAAAGACGGTAACGCCGTTTTTAATTCCGAAACGGTTTTGTTTTCTTCTTTCTTTTTATGCGGATTACTGACTGGTTGCCGCTGAAACCGCCGTATTTGATTGGCAATTATAATCGTTGCGATAAGTCCGATGATTGCCGGAACGATATTGGCAGCCATAAGTGTCGGCAATTCGAGATTGAATTTTTCTGCCGCTGCAATCGTATTGGGGTTGGGCGAGATAACGTTTCCGGCTTTCCCGCCGCCAATCATGGCAAACAAAACCGCAAACCGCGAATAACCGGCTTCCTTCGCCACTTCCAAAGCAATCGGAGCAACTGTTAGCACGGCAATATCAATAAAAACACCAACCGCTGTTAAAAACATTGTTGCAATTGCCAAGGACATCAAGGCTTGCTTCGGTCCGAACCATTTGATAATTGTTTCTGCAATTCGTGATGTTGCGCCGCTTTCGATCAAAATACCGACAAGTACACCGGCTGTTACGATTCGCATTGTAGCCGGAATCATACCTTGTGCGCCGCTGAGCATCATTTTGATTGTCGTTTGCGGGTCGGCGCCGCCAAGTAAACCGCCGACAAACGCCCCCGCAATAAGACTGTATGCCGGAACAACACGAAACACAATTAAAATAATCGCAATAACAAGACCGCCAATCGCCCCCCAAGCAGAAATTTCCATTGTAGTTTTTTCAAAAAAATGTTCCTGAATTGTAAATTAATTATTGATATAATCAATTTTTCCAAAATAAACCAATTTATTTTAATTTGTTTTTTATTTTGAGTCTATAACATTTGTAATTATTCAAAGGAATTTTCGTTAAAAGTAGGCAAACATAAGGTGGACGATGTTTTGCTAAAACATCGCGTCGGCGTTAGCCGACTTTGCCTCTGTTTCCGGTTGACAATTTGACTCCAAAACGGAAGGCAATATCATTTGCCGTCGTTCATCTAGTTCCCAGTCGGCTAACGCCGACGCAACCGTTCAGCGAAATTTTTTGATAAATTTTTGATAAATTTTTGATAAATAGATGAATTGAATCGTGGTCCCATTATTGATTACACTTTTTTGACGGCAATGCGGAATAAACTCCAAACAGCGGATTGGAGTTGGGTCTGCATGAATGCCAATCCCTCAACAAAACCTCATGCCGTTCAAGCGAATCAAGTTGCTCCTTTTCGTCTTCCCTTGCTGACTTATACTTCCGGTAAAACCGGAACAGGAACAGGAGACAGTAATTATGTATCGCAATGGGAATGGCAGGACACATTTGCCCGATGGAGTGACGGGACAAGCAATCAGTGGACATTGAGCGAAAAACATGTTCCAATTTGGGCAATTACCGATGATGATGCCAACGCGAATCAATGGTTCGGAAGTTACGCACGTTTAAGAGATGGTACGGTTGGGTTCACAACAGCCCGCCCTGTTTCCGCCAATTCGTTTCTCTTTGCCCGTTCTGCAAACGATATTTTGACCAGCACTCCGGCAACAATACCGTCTCCAGGTTCACATCCCACTCTCGGCAGTGCCCATCCGGGAATCGTTGGTGTTTTGTACGGCGACGGCTCCGTTCATACTATTTCTGTTACTTTGTTTCCTGATGTTGCCCAAAGTCTCACTGCAGTTGACGACGGCACCACTGTTTCCGCTCCATAATAATCAAATTTATTTTCAAAACAAATTTCCTATGAAAAACAATAATCGTTTCGTGTTTGTATTTTTTGTACTTCTTTTGTCTATTTCCCTGATTGGTTGCAGTGGACTAAAGAAATTGGGCGGACGTGTTACCTACGCGGACAACGACGAACCGCTTGAAACGGGAATCGTTTGTTTTGTCAACGGTTCCACATTTGCAAGAGGTGTCATCAAAGAAGACGGCAGATATACTGTCGGTTCCTTCACCGAATATGACGGCTTGCCGCTCGGAACTTATCAGGTTTTTGTTGATGCCGCCAAGAAAAATCTTGGGAAAAAAATTCCCGATGCAGATGATTCCGAATATCAACAATTAATTGATCTCAAATTTTCAAGACCAGAAACGTCTGGTTTGATTTTTGTTGTTAAAGATTCAACAAATCAATTTGATTTTAAGGTTGATAGATATTCCCAATAAGTGTATATTTATTAGTTGAAAAAACTTAATAGACAGGGCTTTATTTTCGTAATCGCAGGTCAAAGACCAGCGGTTATGAAAATAAAGCCCTATCGGGCTACTCCGCTTTTTGTACCTATTAAGTAAAAGTAAATAATTATGCCAACTTTTAACAAAAATTATTTTAATGAAACACTTCAATCTATTTTTATTTTTCGTTTGTTTAAGTTTATTTTTTTCCGGTCTTGCTTTTGAGAACAACAGCAGTGCGGCGGAACGTCCTAATGTTATTTTGATTCTTGCCGATGATATGGGCTATGGCGATGTTGGTCTTTTGGCACCGGAATGTAAAATCAAAACGCCGCACTTAGACCAGTTGGGACGTGAAGGTGTTCGGTTTACCGACATGCACAGTTCCTCTTCCGTTTGCACTCCAACACGTTACGGAATTTTAACCGGTCGGTACAACTGGCGGTCGCGTAAAAAATCCGGTGTCTTGGACGGATATTCAAAGTCGTTGATTCCGCCAAGCCGACAAACCATTGGAACCCTTTTCAAAAATGCCGGATATAATACGGCGGTTATCGGAAAATGGCATCTCGGTCTTGATTGGGAAACAACCAACGATAACCCGCCATCAGAAAAAAATATTGATTATTCAAAATCGTTCAAAAATGGTCCGCTTGCTTTGGGGTTCGATTATTTTTGGGGAATTGCCGGATCTGCCGATATGCCGCCGTTTGTTTTTCTTGAAAACGATCGCGCAACAGAAATTCCGACAACACAGAAAAAATGGGTTCGCAACGGACCGGCAGCGGAATCGTTTGAAGCCATTGACATTATGCCGAAATTAACGGAACAATCAATAACGTTTATTGAAAATCATGCGGACAACGCAAAAAACGGGAAACCATTTTTTCTTTACCTTCCGCTCTCCGCTCCCCACACGCCGATTTTACCAACTCCTCAATGGCAAGGAAAAAGTAATCTGAATCCGTATGGCGATTTTGTAATGCAAGTTGATGATACTGTCGGAAAAATTGTACAGAAAATTGACCAAACCGGTTTAGCCGATAATACGATAATTATTTTCACTGCAGACAACGGCTGTTCACCGGCGGCGGGAATCGACAAACTTTTGGAAAAAGGACATTCGCCCAATCATATTTTTCGCGGAACAAAAGCGGATATTTTTGACGGCGGTCATCGTGTTCCGTTTTTGGTTCGTTGGCGAGGTAAAATCAACGCCGATACAATTTCCGATGAGTTGGGTTGTCTGGTTGATTTCTACGCGACCTTTGCCGCAATTCTTGGTGTTTCAATATCAGAAAATGCCGCCGAAGATAGTTTCAATTTACTTCCGGCTTGGTTCGGTTCCGTCAAACAACCAATACGTAATGAAATTATTCATCATTCGATCAACGGTTCGTTTGCGATTCGTCAAAAGAATTGGAAACTTTGCTTGTGCAGAGATTCCGGCGGTTGGAGTGCGCCGCGACCCGGCTCACCCGAATCAAAAAATCTGCCGCCCGTTCAATTATTCGATCTTTCAAAGGATATTGACGAAAAACATAATCTTGCCGTTGAGAATCCCGAACAAGTTGAAACATTAAAGAAAAGACTCGAAATAATTGTTCAAAATGGGCGTTCAACAAAAGGACCTCGCCAAAATAACGATGGTGAAGTAGTTTTTGAACGATAAAATTTATTGCCTCTTTGGGTAAATAAGAACAGAAATCAATCAAATATACTCATGTTACGCACCGTAATTAAAAAGTAAAGTTGAAGATATTTTGATTCCTAAGTCCGTAGGACTTTAACATGGATAACCCCGTGCAAGTGGAACGCAGCACGGGGTTAGGCAATCACCACAACCGGAACTACGTAGTAGTTCAACAGAGAAAAGTTATCCTTGCCGTGAGCGTGTTGAACTGCTACGCAGTTCGTTGTGAAGGGATTCCGTTTACCCCGTGCTGCACTTCGTTTGCACGGGGTTATCCATGTTCAAGTCCTACGGACTTTAGGAATCAAATATCTTTACCTTGACTTTGACTTTTCGTGAACGGTTCTTTTTAACTACGGTGCGTAACATGAGTAAATAATAACCAGAAGGATATATTTTTAGAAAATATATCCTAAAAAATGTTGAATTCCGTACCGGTAAGACCGGTACGGAAGACCATTTTTTGATGGGTTAGACCATTTCTTTGAGAGCCTTCAAGGCACGTACCCGGACTTTGAGATGAGCGGGTTTAGCGGGCTTGTTGATGAACTCTCCAGGGCGGAGCGGGTTCGGAACATTCTTTTTCGCTGGTTGCGCCTTGACCTGTTTTTTGTCAATCTTGAGCAAGCCCGGTAATACAAAAGAACCAGCACCTTTTTTACCGAGACTCTTTTTAATCTCGTCGGTCAGAGCATCCAAGATGGATTGTACATCCTTTTTTGCCAACTCTGTCGTTTCGGCAATATTGGTGATGATCTGGTTTTTTGTAAGCGGTTTTTTGACTTCGGTCGTTTTTGATTCTGCATTTGCCATTGGATATTCTCCGTAATAATGGTGAAAAACTGAACTTCGGTATTATTCAGCCATTGGATCGGAATTGGGCAAATCTTTATAACCATTCAGGTAAAAAACCAAAGGTTGTCCAACCGGTGGTCTCCGCCTGCGGTCAAAAATCGCAAACAATTAACTCAATCAAATGACAGAATATTTACAAATTTCGTTTATTTTAACGCACACAAAGCAGATGGCAAGGACTGACAACGATTTTTTTTCTAATTTTTTTTCTAATCTTTTTCTGTTCCCAATGCGGTATTGCTACAACCCGAAACACGTCCGGCACAAAAAAAGCAAAGTAAGCGCACGGAATTACCCCAAAGCAATGCGTTCACATTGACCATAATCGTTCCCAAATTTTACTTATTGTACTTCCTGTTTTACTTGTTGCGCTTGAAGATTTCGAAACAATCAGAAAAATAAAGTAAACAAAAAACAAGCGGTTACAGAACAAATTTCTCCGTCATTTATGTGCGGTTACAACAAATTTTAAAACCGGTCTTGACAACTGTAGCAGATTTGTCATAATACTGTAAGTTTATTTCAATTTCCGTTTTCGATTTTAAAAGGAGTTTTCAATGCCTAAAAAATCAGCAAAAAAATCCGCTAAAAATGCGGTAGCAAAGTCTGTGAAAAAAGTTGTTCGTGGTTCCGGTGCCGGTCGTCCGAAAGGAAGCGGTAAATTCGGTTGTCCCACAAAAGCAGTTCGCGTTCCAATACATCTTGAACAAGAAGTAGTGGAGTTTGCGCTGCGGAAAAACAAAACTAAAAAACCCACAGAATAACCGAATAGATAAACTATCCGGTAAACTTTTGTAACGATTCCGCCGCTTGGTAAGTCATCGGAATTATTGTGTTTGTAATTTGTTCGGATAATACAAAATATCTGTATCTTGTATTCCCGAATATCAAACACTGAAAACCGAAAAACTTTCAAACAGGCGGAATTGTTGCAAAAAAACACCTTCTTTTATACTATCCCAAAAATTTTTCAGAGAATTTTCAAAACTCTTGACAAAACTATCGTCAGCAACGACAATCATAAAACATTTGGTAAGAATATTTGGTAAAAATATTTGATTTCAAATAATTACAAAATGACCAATTCATAACAGGATTGAATATGGTTGTGGAAATTTTCATTGGCAGTCCTATCAGTATTTGACAGGCGGAGTTTTTTGGAATGAGATTCTTTTTTACAAAACCGGTTTTGGGCAGTGTTGTGTTTTTTTTCCTGATTTCGTCCGGCATTTTGGGAGCAGAACCTTTTTATTGGGGTGATTCCGTTTATCAGATCAATCCGGTAATCGTTTCCGAAACGGTTCCGATTCGTGTTGTTGAAACGGCGATTCCGTATGATTTTCCGTATGAACCGCAAATCATCGAACAGCGGATTATTTCAACCCGAATCGTTTCACCGCCGACAACTCTTCCCGAAATAAAAATTATAGAGGAAAAACCGTTGCTTCCGCTTCGCCAAACAGAAAAAAACGAATTCCCAATACTACTGGAAAAAAAACCGGAAGAAAAACCGGAAGAAAAAAAAGAAGAACAAAAACCGGTATCAAATAATTCCGACAAGAAAGAATTTTCAGAACTTTCAACAGTTGCGTCCGAAACTTCTACAGAAACTGTTGCAGTTGAAGAAAAAACGTTTCCCGAAATTACTTTTCCATCGCCGGAAGAATCAGAACGGACAACCGCTTTGAAACCGCCGCAACCGCATGAACCAAACCATGAACCAAAAAAAGAACCAAACTATGAACCAAAAAAAGAACAAAAACAGATTCCGCCGGTTTCCACAACCATTCTTGGTCAATCGTCCGGTTTTGCCAGTGAAACAGAAGCAGCACTTAACGAACCGCTTCCTTCTCCTCAAGGTCTGACGGATGCGTCGGCGATTGATCCGATATTGACTGGCGACACGGCTGAAAATAAGGAAATACCGGAAAAAATTAACCCGTCAACATCAACTACTGAAAATGATTCAGCAGCGGTTTCAAAAGACTTGTCAGAACAAAATAAATCCAAAAATGAAAAACAGACCAATGGAGTCAATGGAATTTTATTATTAGCGACGATTATTTCTGTAGCAATGTTGATTTATGCTATTGTTATTGCGTTTGATTATCATCAACGTTGGATACAATCGTTGACTGCTCAGAACAATCGTTTTTCCGGTTTATCTGATTCCGGTTTTTCCGGCGACGATATGGATATGGACGCCGACTTTTCCGGCAACATTCCTCTGTATAGCGGAAATTCAAATATTCCGGCAGGAATATCTTCAATATCTTCCTTCCGTTCAGAATCGCAGTATTGAGTAAAATATTGCAGGACTACCGTTAGGTGGGCAACCGTTCACTTTTAGGTGGGCAACCTTTTCACTTTTAGGTGGGCGACCTTTCGCTGAAAGGTCGCGTCGGCGTACTCGCCGACTGTGAATCAGATGAACGATGATATACTGTATAGGTTCCAAGCCTTGAAAAGTCTGTTTTAAACGCGAAAAGAGGTGGGCTATTTATCAAAAAGCCCGCTGGACGGTTGCGCCGGTTGAGTTTTACTCGACTCCAAAACGGTTGGCAATACAAATTGCCGTCGTTCATCTGATTCACTGTCGGCTAACGCCGACGCAACCTTTTAGCAAATAGCAAAAGGTTGCCCACCTAAAACAAAAGGTTGCTCACTTTATGATTGCCGATGAAATATTACCAATGATTTTACGATTCCGGTGGAAAACACCTAATCCGGTGGAATCAAAAAAATTTCTGTTGAGGGCTTGACACTTTTTGAACTATTACGTAAAATGACTACCCTAATTGATTTTTATTTTTAATTTTCAACTTTTGGAGATAACTTTTCTGTTTTGAAAGATAAATCGCCCGGATTTTTATTCGGGTGTTAAAAATATCGAGTACGTCAACAATTTGTGATCGCTTCGGCGAACAATAATTTTCTACAAACCAACCGAATTTCCGGGTAGAAAATTACTGTGAAATCTCAAAGTTGCGTGGCTCCCGACAAGGGAGCGTCGCGTGAGATTTCATAGGTATAATTCAGCATTACATTTTGAAACATTAATGCACCACTTTGGTTTGTGGGAATGAACCTGTTCACAAAACGTGTCGCTCCTAATCTGAGCGATATTCTGTTGCCGTTTCTCGGCGTTGCGTTTGATTCCAATTTTTTGATAACACAGATTATATGTACGTAATCTGTAAAAATCTCTACTTTTTTTTTTCTAAGGAGAAAAAAATGAAAATGCGACTTTTTCGTGGGTTCACTTTGGTTGAACTTCTTGTGGTGATTGCGATTATCGGAGTATTGATCGCATTACTGTTACCAGCTGTCCAAGCGGCGCGCGAGGCGGCAAGACGAATGCAGTGTAGTAACCATTTGAAACAAATCGGGATTGGTGTTCATAATTTTAACGGCACAATGAATGCTCTTCCGCCAACTCATTTAGGTCAATACAAACGTGTTACTTTTTGGTTTTTCATCTTGCCTTTTATTGAGCAGCAAGCAGCTTATGAAGTTTTGGCAAGTAAAACCAATGGGTTAGGAACAACTATTGAAACAAATAGTACAGATCGAACCAATCCAACACCAAAATACAACACAAATCTCGCCTCAACGGGTATGACTGCAGAAGAATATATTGAAAATTTGGGAAAAATTTCAATTTACGTTTGTCCGACACGCCGCGCCGCAACCGGACAAATTACCTACTCCGGACAACCAAGTCCAAGTCCTGCTGCCGGTTCGGTTTGCACTCCAACAACCGCTTATAGTTCGTATTTCTTTGGTCCGCCAAGCGATTATGCCGTTCCATCAATCTATACTTCCACGAGTGGTGTGGATTACTCAAGATTTGCGGCAACATTTAACGCGGGTGCCACTACATTCGATGGACATCTTGCGGCAGATGTGAGCCCATTCCGTCCGGCAATTCAACCCGGTGGAAATTTTACCGCAGGGGACAGCGAATTAAAAAAATGGCAAGTTCGTGATCAAATGAGTTGGTGGCAAGATGGTACTACCAATCAGATTATTGCCGGAGAAAAATATATGGCTCCTAATGACGAGATGTACCTTCATCGAAACGATTCGACATGGCTCTATTCTCATGGAGATATTGCCGCAGGAACACATCGCAGTTTTCATAATTATTACATGATTGCCCGCTCAGGTTTTCAAGAAACAGAACAATGTAATCACATATTTAAGCGATTTGGAAGTTGGCATCCGGGAATCTGCCATTTTTTAATTGGCGATGGTTCTGTTCGACCAATTGCCTGCACTGTACCAACAACACCTACTTTAGTTAATCTCATTTATGTCAATGATGGCAACACTGTTATACTGCCATAAGGCATTGTGAACAAATAAAGTACCTAAATTAGGTGTGACTTCCTTGAAAAATACAGATCGTTTCGTAATTTGAGGGTAATCACCAACAAGTAAGCCGATCCGTTCGTTGAAAGGGTC
>JAISBG010000844.1 GCA_031266315.1 Planctomycetaceae bacterium
TGCAAATCACTGCCGATTCGCAAAAACGCTTGGGTGTAATCCGCTCCGTCGTAAGCAATCGCGGTTGACAAATTGCCGTCTTCTTGAGTTCCGTCCCAATCATTGACCAGTAAATCAAAACCAATAACCGGACGATAACTCCATCGACGATTCATAAAAACCCGTTTGCCGAGTTCGAGGTTGACTTCGTGGGTGTTGCCGTCAAACGCGGAATTGTGCGAATGCCAGTCAAAACCAAGACCCGGATCAAGACGATTCAGTGTGTAGTCTTGCGAACCGTAGTTGTAAACGACACGAAAATCCGCACCGTTCGCAAAAACGCGAGCCGCATAAACTCCAAAATAAGTATCGTCCGCGTCCAAACGATCTGAACGCAAAGTCGCTTTGGAACCTTCATAACCGAACAGCAAACCGAGTTGAGCTTTGCTTGATTTGTAAAGGTCAAGACCAACCTGAATTCCGTCGGTTCCGATTTCCCAATCGCCGTTGTTAATTCCAATATTGGAATAGGAACTGCGGTAAGAATTGGAACGTCCGATATAATTTACCCAAACGCTTCGTCCAAGCGACAAACCCGACAAACCGCCTTTGTTGAAACCGCATGGATCACAGGGATTGCACGAAACTTCTTCACACGGATTGCAGGAAGAGACTTCTTCACACGGATCACATTTCGTTTCACAAATGGGTTCGCACGGATCACACGAGGCTTGTCCCAAAATTCCCTTGCTGACTTTAACACGTTGTCCGCCGGAAATCAAATGATCCCGCGTCGCTTCCCAACCGGTGTTGTAACGATGAATCGAAGCCGGTAACAAAAATCCGTCCGCTAAACTCGCCCGCGCACGATTTTGCGCAACATAAGCGGTTTTGGCGGGATTTAATTTGTACTCGGTAATCGTACTCAAGGAAAGCACTCTTTCATTGGTTGTCGGATCAACAACAGCATTGCCAAGTATTGTCGGTTCTCCCGCAAGAGCTAAACCAACATTATTGGCTAACGTGTTACCGTAAAGCGCAACAGCCGCCGGAGCCTGAGCAAGAGGATTAGCGTTACCAATTGTCAGTGTACCAATAGCGTTGGAAGTATTGCCGTCAAGAGCAAGCAATCCATTGTTTACGCTAACATTACCGGCAACCAAATTGTGAAGTACAAGAATACCGGCACTATTATTGTCCGCCGCACTTCCAATTGTATAACTGTTACCATTATTTACAGCAACAAAACCATGAACAATGGCGGTGTTGTCGGTTGCGACCTGATGTGTTGTCGCGGCACTTGATGTGAATGACGAAATAGGATTGTATTCGGCATCGGTTGACCAACGAACATTCTCAACACTCAAAACGTCAAACTCTTGACCTTTGTTGGTGTGTTTGTTCGCTCCCGTAATGAGAAGAGTATCATTACCGCCCCCCATGTTAATACTTCGGGCGTTATTACCAGTCGAATTGGTTGCAATACCGCTGATTTGAACATCACCGTCTTTTGTGTCAATCGTAATATTTTGGCTATTACCGGTTGTAACGATACCGTCAGCTGTAACACCAGCATTAGTAGCGGCACTTGTTCGGGCAATGACATCATTTGTAACGGTAAATGCACTTGGTGCCGTATTTCCTTGAACGGCAATACCGTAAGCATTGGAGGTACTGTCAACCTGAATTTTTCCAACTGAAAAATTACTGCCGGGAACAACAAGACCTGTAACACGAACACCTGATCCTGTACCGCCAGTCGATCGAACAGTAACATCTTTCACTTCAAGAGAACCATCTGTGTTGATGTTGCCATTAACACTAACGCCACGCACTCCGTTAGCATTATCGGTTGTAACATTAACATTTCCGACGCTGAGTTTTTCGCTTCCGTTAAGAGCATTACCATCGCCGATACTTGTAACATCAACACCTCTCGTAATATCAGTAGCGGCATTGCTGTTACTGACCGTTACATCAACATTGCCGAGAGTAACTGTTGCGCCAGCCAAAAGATTACCAGCCTGAAAACCTCTGGCATTGTTTCCTGTTGCGTTAATGTTTCCTACGGTTACATTACTGCCTGAAATGTCTCTGAAATAGACACCGTCACTCCATGTACCGACACCGCCGTTGTTTGTAACACTGACATTGCCGATTCGTAACAATGTAGCGTTAAAGGGTTGAGCGGCTCCTGCAAAATCATCATTGTACGCGAACCCTGTCATTCCCGTGTTCGTAACTCCTGACAGATTAAGGTTGCCGATGTCAATGGTTTTGTTGGCTAAATCGGCTCCGGCGACGGCTGTAACAGTAACACCGTGAACTCCCCATGTTGTTCCCGTATCAACAATTGTCGATAAACCGGCACCCGGGATTCTGATTGTATCGGCTCCGACAGTGAAATTCGCTGTCTGATCCACGCCTGCAGCATCTCGGTACTTCACCGTACCGGCACCACCTGGTCCCGTCGCTTCAATAGCAACACCCGCGTCAACCGTAATACCACCGCTGTTAGGCATCGTAACACGTTGTGCTGCGGTAGTGGCATTATTGGGAACGTTAATGTCCGCCGCGAAAACGCAAAGCGGTGCCGATGTGAGAAGTAGCCCTGATAAGACGTACTTCAAGAAGTTTTTTGTTTTCATATTAAACTCTCCTTTAACGTGAAACAAGTTTTGTTCCCGTAGGCAGATACATTTCCGCCCTACTTCCGTGAACAAATCATTATATTTTAAGGATATTTTTGATACTCGTTTGACAAAATCCTATTGCCGTTTCAACGAGAACAAAATTCTCCTCATAATAATGTCCGATTAATAAATTGATTTATTAATTTATAATCAATAAAATCAATTAACTTGGTCTGTTCCCGGGGAGAGAAAAAGTCCAACAAAATAAAAACGTAATTTTTATTTGTGTTCGTACCCAATAAGGTGGGCGATCCCTTCGCTGAAGGGTCGCGCCGGTTGACTCGGCATTGACTCCAAAACGGAAGGCAACACAAATTGCTACAATTAATCTAGTTCACTGTCGGCTATCGCCGACGCAACCTTTCAGCGAAAGGTTGCCCACCTTATTGTTGCTTATCTTTACAAATTTTTAACAAAAATTCCATTGAAATATTGCTAAGTTTTTAAGTTATTTAGGGAAAGTAGTTGCGAAAATAAAAAAATGCCCCGCAAACGCCAATCAAACCCGTTAGTTAAAACAGACTCAATTGCAAACACGAGAACGAGGCAAACACAGGAGAAACAAACAAACACTTTCAGGAAAAGTGATCGGGAAAATAAGTAACGGCGCAATAATATCGCCGAATAATAACGATACATCGGAAACCTTTGCAAAAAAGGAACCAAAGCATAAGATAGAAAACAGAATTGCAATCAGGAAAATTGCCGTTAAAACGTACCACAAATACGCAAATGAAGATTGCGGAGCGGGATAATTGAAGTTGTCGTGATGATGGAAGTTATTGAAACAACCGTAGATACGGCGATTGCCGATATTATTTGCGGTAATAGTTCTTCCGCAAAATTGTTCGTTATCGGAATATTCTACCTGCCCCCCCCCCCCTTCTCCATTTTAACAAAGAGTAAGAGTTATTTGAGGAGTTTAGCGATATTTTCTTTTTTTCTGTTGAAAACATAGAATTGATAAATTTGGTTTGATAAATAATTTCCGAATTACCGGAACTAACTTTGGGACAATTAGTTTTTCGGATAACCGCTCAGAAAAATTTAGCCGAAAGTAACAATTTTGATTATTTTTTATCTCAAAAAATTTTTAACTCTCTGTTTTACATGTTAAAATTAAACGCAGAATATACGGAAATGCGAAACATGTAGAAAAAATAAAAAATATTTCTGATTCTACCGGATTAGGTGTCCAAGCATAAAAAGTTCGTTTTAAACGCGCAATACACGAAAAATCGTGAAAGAGGTGGGCAATCCCTTCGCTGAAGGGTCGCGCCGGTTGAGTCGGCATTGACTCCAAAACGGAAGACAACATAATTTGCCATCGTTAATCTGGTTCATTGTCTGCTAACGCCGACGCGACCTTTTAGCAAAAGGTCGCCCACCTGATGATTACCTATTATTTGACGATTCCAGTGGGAAACACCTAATCCGGTAGAATCAGAAAATTCCGCAGAATAATTACTAAAATTAAAATAAATCGTTATAATTCAGAGCATTCCTTTGGTGCTTGGAACACCTGATTGGCGCGGGTCGGTTTCTACTGCCATTCGTACAGAGCGGGCAGTTGCTTTGAAAAGAGCTTCGGCGATATGATGGGAGTTTTCGCCGTAGTGGAGAATCAGGTGTAAATTACACGCTGCCGTGTTCACAAAACCTTGCCAAAATTCGTGAACCAATTCCGTATCGAATAAACCAATCTTCGGTGTTTGGAATTCAACCCGATACATAAGGCAAGGACGACCGGAAAAATCAATTGCTGAAGTTGCCAGTGTTTCGTCCATCGGCAACGTGAAATAACCGTAACGCCGGATTCCGCGTTTGTCGCCAAGCGCAAGTGTAAACGCCTGTCCCAACGCAATACCAACATCCTCAACCGTGTGATGACCGTCAACATGGAGATCGCCTTGCGCGTCAATGTTCAGGTCAAGCATCGAATGCGCCGCAAAAAGCGTCAGCATGTGATCGAAAAAACCAACACCGGTCGAAATTGCCGATGTTCCGTTGCCGTCAAGATTTAACGTCAACGAAATTTGTGTTTCTTTTGTGTTACGGGTAATCGTTGCGATTCTCATAAAAATTTTTCAATAAAATCAAGACATTGGTTTATTTGTTCTTCAGTACCAACACTGATTCGAAGACCTTCGCCCCAACAAGGATAATCCATATATCGTACTAAAATACCGAGATTTTTCAGATAGTCGTAAACCGGTTTTAGCGCAACATTTTTTCGGGTATTCCATGTAAAATTAGCGTGTGAGGTTGGAACATCGAATCCGAGTCGGCGCATTTCGTCGGTAAGACGTGTTCGTGTTGCCAGAATTTTCGTTCGGTTTTCTGCCAACCAGTTATCGTCGCTGATTGCAGCGGCAGCGGCGGCAATGGCTAACGAATCACAGTTGTACGAGTCTTTGACTTTCATCATTTGCGCAACCCATTTCGGTGCCGCAACAAGATATCCGAACCGCAAACCCGCTAACGCATACGATTTACTCAATGTCCGGCAAACAATAATTTTGTCACACTTTTCAATCAGATCAATACAATGTTCTTCCGCAAAATCGGCATACGCTTCGTCAACAACTAACGGACAAGGTAAATGTTCCGCAATTTCCAAAATTCGCGATTTGGGAATCGTTGTTCCTGACGGAGAGTTGGGATTCGGCAAAAAAACCAACCGAAGTTTCGGCGCGGCGGCGAAAAATGTATCAGGAAGTGTCCAATCGGTGTTGAACGGAACCAGTTCACTGTCCGCTCCCTGAATTTCCGCAAGAGACCGATACAAAATATATGTTGGATACGGCAACCGGAGCAATTCGCTGTTACCGACAAAAGTTCGGGTCAGGATTGTCAGTAAATCATCACTGCCGTTGCCGCAAAGTACCGAATCAGGATCAATGTTGAACTTTTTCGAAACAGCAACCCGAACCGCCGTTCCTGTCGGATCGGGATAACGAGAAAGCCCAAACGCCGCCGCCTGACGAATCGCTTCATAAACTTTTTCTGAAGCCCGATACGGATTTTCATTGGTATTCAGTTTGATACCTTGCCCAGCCTTCGGTTGTTCACCGGGAACATAACCGTTCATCGCCATAATTTCCGGTCGGACATATTTTTCCATGTGAACATTCCTGCCTTTTGATCATTCTGGAAACCGTCAAGGAATAATATTTAAAGTAACTTCTAAAAAATTTTTTGACAGGATTTACAGAATTTACCGGATAAAAATCAAATAAAATTCAGTAAATTATGTATATCTTGTTAAAAAATAACTCATATTACTCTTTGACCCAACCTTCGAGATAACGCGCGAGTTGGTGAATATCACTGCCGACGGATATGGGACGCTCGTAAGCGCGGAGTCGGTTCATGTCAATCAATTCTTCAAAAGCCGGATAGGAAATATTCATGGTATTGCCGACAGAAATCATAACTCCGTTTTTGTCAAGTTCCGCAAGAGCCTTGTAACCGCCGACTCCAATCTGACTTCCAAGAACCACATCATACGCTGTCGGTTGATTGCAGCGGATTTCGTAACCGAATTGTAAACCGACCATTTTTTTCGATTTACCGGTTCGTTTTTTGTACTCTTCTGCAATCAAACGCCCTAAACGGCTGCTGTATTTAAGTTGCGAAACGGGAAAATGACCAAACGAGTCGGGTTTTAGTGATTTATATTCGTCGTCGGAACAACACATTTTGATTTCCGAAAGCGGCAGATATTCCGCAAGTCCCTCAGAAACAACAGCAACAAACGCGGTTTTACCTTCCGTTTCGCGTGCCTGAATCACATCGACACAACGATCGACGATTTTTTGTACATCAAAAATTTGCCGCAAAACCGGATTTCCATCCTCACCGGTCATAACACTTCCCGTTTCAGGGTCAACTGTTGGCTCGGTGGCATACCAATTTTGATGAATATCTTCAAGTCCGATTACTAAACTGGCTTCGCCGGCAATTGATGCTCCGTAAGCCAACCAAGCCGCTTTACGTCCCATGACTTGTGAAATGTAACCTGTTTCGGTTGCTTCGGAATCCGCCAAAAGGTTACGAATTTCATGCGCCAACATTTCGACCGCAGTAAAATAACCAAACGTAAAATCAATTCCTTTATAATCGTTGTCGATTGTTTTAGGCAAGTGAATTATTTTAATCCGTTTCTGATTATCGGGCAGTGAATCCATGACCAGTTTGAATTTTGCGGCGGTTGTCAAGGTATCATCACCGCCGATTGAAATTAACGCGTCAATATCAAGTGAAGAGAGAGCCTTGTAAACTGTTTGGAGCGGAGTAACTTTTTGGGGGTCTTTCAAATCCAAAGGATTTTTGAGTAACTTACCCGGATTGGCGCGTGCGGTACCAATAATAATACCGCGCGAAGTGCGCAATCCTTCTTCAATTTTTTTATCGAGTCGAATGTAATGGATTCCTTCTTCGAGTTTGCTCCCTTCCTGATAATTAGCGAGATGAACGTATCCGTTTTTCATACCGTAAACTTCAATTCCAGCGCGGGAAAAACAGAGTGCGGCACTACCGATTACGGAATTAGCGGTTGGAGCGGGACCGCCGGAAAAGAGAATCGCAACTTTTTTAATATCCGTTTTGGGCGGTTTAGGACTGACCAAATTACTCATAATTTTAATTTGTTGTTCTGAAAATTGGGTTGATTGATGCAACATCAGGTGTAACAACACCCGTTAGGGAAATAATACCCCACAAAGAGTTGCCCATTATACCAAGTCGGACAAATAACGTAAAGGTAGGAGGCAGTGGTTTCAAGTTAAAGATTTTTTTGTGTATGGTGTGCTTGTCCACAAACTTTGAAAAGGCTTAAAATTATCGTACCGACAATTTTAGGCTATTTCAAAGTTTTT
>JAISBG010000851.1 GCA_031266315.1 Planctomycetaceae bacterium
GTATCTTAAAAGACAGATACCGAAATCGACGGAAAAGACACAATATTCGGACAACTCTCATCGGCGCTATCATAAAACAAGAATTGACTCTACAAAAAGGTTAGAGAAAAGGTCTAATATCTGTGTAAGTTAAGCCCATTGTTATTAAGTTGGTTAAATAAGTAAACGGTGAAATGATAAAATTCCCACTTCAGTAAATTTAACAGAATTTTATCAAAAAACAAGGCACGGTTGCAAACCTACGGTATTACCCCCTAGACCAGCGATTCTTTTCGACTAGACTATGTTTTATAAAATTATGTTTTATAATGTTTATAGTTAATCCGGTTTTTTACTTTATTGGATTGTCGCCGCGTTGACGTCAGAAGTTGGAACCGTTATCAATATCAATTCGACGTTTTTTACCGGAACGAGCACTATGAACGATCCGTTTCTGAAAACCGATTCACACGATGTGATTAAAGATGTTCTCGGATATCTGAATTTCTCTTCCGGCAACAGGGAGTTGCGCTTTTTTCAATCCCTAAACTCTCTCTACGCCCAACTGGCATCGCCGGATTCTCAAGCCGTGTCCGGTTCCGAAAAACCAGACCCTAATCCCCCAAAAATAGAACTTAACGAAAATAATTCTTGTTTGGCATGGCGCGTCATTCAACATCTGGAACAGGAATTGTTCCGTTTGTCGCAGGAATCAGAAGCGTTTCGGGTCGAAGATCAGGCTGGTCTGATTTTGCGGTTAATGCGAGAACATTTGTTGCCCGCCTACCGCGATTATCATTACGATCTGTTATTTCACCAAACAAACGAACATCTTTTCAACCCGTTTTTTCTCGCTCAAGCATTTGAAGCCGTTTTGAAACAAGGAAGCCCTTGGACGGAAACTGATCGAATTGTCAAGAATGCTATTGACGAATTGAATGATTATATCGGTTATCGTCCCATTCCGGTTCTCGAAGGTGAAGAAAAACATCAACCGTATGAAAAAGAATGGGTTGCGCCCATTCCGCTTTATATGGACGGTGTGGGAACGGCTTTTGGAAAATATCAGGCGATTGTCAATCAGGCGTTGGCAATCTTACGCGAAACCGATCCGCAAATTCTGTATGAAGCCTGTTTTGATGTACGAAGACTTCAGGAACTCGTTCTTGATTCACGAGCCTACGATTTCGATCATCCGGTCAATCGGAAACCTAATTATCATTTCGGAATTTGGGATCCCAATTTCATTGATAAAGACGGATATTACCGCCGTTTCGTGGTTCATCAGGTTACTGTGGACGGAATCTTGCGCCGAATCGAAAACGCCTACACCGGTGAGTCCGAAGCGGCAACAATTCCCGCTGATGAACTCCTTTACGAAGCCGGAGCCGTGTTAGCCGGAACAATGTTAATGGGTTCCGGTGTTTGCGGCGATACCCCTCACACTTACGATTCCGAAACCTCGCTCACTGATTTGATGCCGGTTATTGCCGGATACCGCGACCGGTTTTATGAGCAACTGTCCGAAAAAATTTCCGACAAAATGAAACCACGCATTCAGGCTGAAAAACAACGGCTTTTTCAACCGTTTGGCGGTTGTCGGCAAGATTTGAACCGGCAATTGGCAAAACGCCGTGCCGACCAACTTCAACGAATGCACTTAGCCCGAATTTTCGCCCGAATGGGTTATTCCCAAGCCGCAGGACATCAAACGGACGTGATTTCGGTTGCCTCTGCCAGAATATTGACCCAAATCGATTGTCTGATTACAGAAGCGCATTTGCGAATTGATCTTGGAAAATTAGAGGAAGCGGCGGAAAATCTACCGAAAATCGAAGAACTTATTCGACGCGGAATCAATTGCGGAGCAATTGTCGATCCGTGGACAATTCTTGGTTTCAGTGCCACTTTTAGTCTGTTTCATACGGTTGAAAATTCCATTCACGATCATCGTGTGGACGATTTGATCAATCTAATGGAAGAAATTTTCGATCTTTACAGTCGGCTTCAAAAAGAAGCTGCAGCTGCAGGGAACGGAGATTTACAAGCCGATCTTTCTGACAAAATGAGTGATTTGGCTGGTTGGTGGGATCAATACGGCAGTACGGAAATTTCCGGTTTGGAAAGTTTTTCCGGTTTGGAAGCGTGGGAATCCGCCGCTGTTGTTTCCACCGCATTGGCTGTATGGTATAAAGCCGGAACCGCAGCCGGCGATGTGGCGTTTTGGAACCGGCATGTGGATCGGTTCCGATCAACGAAAGCCTACGTTTTATTGGCGGAAGCCTTACTCGATCAACAAGACCCCGTTGCATCAATGGCTTTAATGATGCACTGGCTTAGTCGTTCGGAAAAAATTCCATTGACAGAAGGAGATTACACGTTTCACTCTATCGCGTTGCGTTGGATGGAGCAACTCTGGAAATCACCAAAAAACAAAGATGGAAATGAAAATACGGGGAAAAAATCGGATTCGACACCAAACACAACCGTTTTACTTCCTTCAAAAAAGGAAAAACCGCCCTTATCACCGTTGGAACGTTGGACACACACGAAAAAGTTTTTCGATTTTACGGAAGCCAACGCCGACTATTATTGGCATGTTCCCGATATTGAACTGAGTGATGACATGTTTGAAGACGGCGGAAAAAGCGGTC
>JAISBG010000856.1 GCA_031266315.1 Planctomycetaceae bacterium
AGAGGAACAAAAGAAACGGAAAACATACTCCGCGCCGGTTGCGGCTTATGTGGAACAAGTCTCTCCGTATGTTGATTTTAGAGTTTTAGGAATTAATTAAACAAAAATGACTATTTATACACCGGTAAAATCGGGAGAAAAAACCAATATCTCCGCAACAGAGTGGAACGCGGTTCGAAAAACGATTTTTTATCCTGAAAACAAAGAAAACGTACAAAAACATCAAACCGGTTTTGTAATGCGACCGGTGAAAGTGCGCAACGGTCAACCGGAATTAGTTCCGGCGTTTGGGGTATTACGGATAGACAGCGGACTGGAATTTCGGCAAACCGACGATCTCTACGAACAGGCAACCGAAGGAATCGGACGCGGTATTGAAGTGGACGGAATCGCGCCGATGGGCGATGAAAACGAAATCATCGGAATCTTACAACGCCCCGCAGAAGAAGCGTGGATTATTCCATGCGTAACAATAGGCGCAACGCTTGCGTGGGTTTACGTGAATAGCGTTGAACATCGTTACGCAAAGGCGATTCCTGACAACGTGCAGATGTTAGAGAGTGCCGATTCAGGAAGTGTTCGGTTGATGTATCCGGCAACTTCGGAAGGTTTGCAATTATTGCCGGTTTTACTCGGATTCCCCGATAAATCCGAACCGGCAATCAATGCAAAAGAATTGTTTCCGGCAATTGTTTACACCAAACAAAAAGGCAAATATGAAACAGAAACGTATATTATTTGTCCTGGAGGGAAAGGGAAAGATAAAAGTACGAAAACCGTTCACGTGTTGCATGTTGAAGGCAAAAAAGTTTCAACATCAATGTTTGGAACGTTGCCGGTCGCGATGAATAATTTTGATGCCGTAATCGCAGATAATAGTTACGGTTCAAAAGTGTTGGTGTGTTCAACCGGAGATATTGATGAGGGAAGCAAATATCCGGTACAGCGTTATGATTTTTTAAGCGAGGAATGGTCAAAGTCCGATACGAATCAATCGCTTGCAGGTTGCCCCGCTTACTTGAAAGACGGAAAAATAATTGTTGCCGGAGGGCAGTCGGCGTATTTTGTTTCAAATCCGGTTAAAACGGCGGGAAGTAGTGTAACACAATTTTACGGACATAATGTTTCGCCGTTCTGGACAATTGATCCGGCAAGCGGAACGCTTGAAACAAGAATACCGCGAAGGTTAATTACAAGCGGTACAAGCGAGCAACCGGAAAGCGCGGTTGTCAACCAACAGAAGCGTTGGTTGAAACAGAATTTTTCCGGTATTCATTTTGAACGAAATGAAAACGGCAAACCGGTTGAATTTATCGCGGTCGGCGGTACGGAATTATTGGGTTATCAATCGAAAGCGGTTGTATCCTACGCAATGAATTCAACCGGTTCAGTGTTGGATTGTGAACACGCGGACGTTCATATCGGCGGTGAAAACGAAATTTTTCCCGACACACCGATTGCTTTCGGCGAATGTGATGCCGTTCGGATCACACGGAGACGTTCGGGAGAAATGATGGTGGATTGCAACTTGCTCGCTTGTTTCGGCGGACGTTTCAGAATTGATGAAGACGCCTATATTAAAACGGAAAACGGCGATTGGGCAAAAGATGAAAACGGAAACGAAATCATTCAATACCGCGCCGGAGAATTCGCGCCGAACAAAAAGGTTTGGACGTTAGACCTTGACAAAAAAGAGCAAGGCTGGCGCAACGATTTATTGCCGGAATTGCCGACGCCGCGTTGGAACGCGGGATTGTCCGATGTTGTAACAACTACCGAATTAGTCAAAGACGAAAACGGCAAACCCGAAACCGATGAAAACGGCAACCCAACAAACCGAACTCAAGAGATTTCACGTGTGTTTTTAATCGGCGGACGAATTGACAACCGAACCGCCGAAAAAGTTACACGCGAGAACGGAACATTTTATTATAAATTAGTAACCCAAAAAGGTTTAACCGCAAACATCGAAGCCTTAAACCTTACAACCGGAAAGTGGGAAACCGATTTTCCCAATTTATAAAATGATATTCGACCCCGTAAGGGGTCACATATTTATAGCAAAAAAAGGAACGCGGGCGTCCCGCCTGCAACGTGCGGTCGAGACGACCGCGATCCAAAGGGTCGGTTGAATACCGTAAACGATTATCCATAAATAAAAAAAATGCCATTTACCGAACTATCAATAATTGTAATAGCAATTTGTGTTATGATCACAATATGCTTTATGATTTACCGAATGAAGGATAAATTAAAATTCAAAATCGACAAATCCGGTGTTGAAATTGAATTAATTGAAAACAAACCGGAAATAGAGGAATCTCAAAATGAAACGAATACTGTTTAGTTTTATCCTGTTGTTTTGTCTGATATTTATTATCGGTCAAAATATTTCAACAAATTGTTACGCTCAAGCAACAGCTGGACAACATAATCCCTACCAAAATTTAGCGAAATGGTACGGAACGCAATCCGCACCAACCGCGTTGGAAAAAGCACAGTGGGGGTTAGAAGACGTTAACGTTTATCGTATCGAAAACGGTTTGAAACCGTTGCCGGAAACAATCTTGAAAAGGAACACTCGACATTCGCCTGTTTGGTTGGATTTCCTTTTCTTTATGTGTTTTTCAATAAATATTGTGTTATTTATTTTCTGGATAATCGTTCTTGTAAAAGAACATAAACAGAAACGACAGAGGCAAATCAAAGAAAAAATATTCACTGATAATAACGGGAATCCGCTATTTACCGATTACGTATTATTTCAGATATGTTGGAAAAACATGGACGAATGGCGGCGGCGGAACAGTACTGGATTATTTGTTAAACAAATGGATCGTGAACCTACGGATTACGAAATTGCAACCGGAGAAATTCAAACCAATTCAACCGAAACGGATTAAATTTATATCCGACCCCGCAAGGGGTCACATATTTATAGCAACAAAATCAGAAACAAATATGCGACCCCTCAAGGGGTCGAATATAAAGAAATATCCGTTTTGCTATAAATAGGCGACCCAAAGGGTCGGTTGAATACCGTAAACAAATAAATTAACCAAAATAAACCAAAACAAATCAAAATTAAAACCGGAGAAATTCAAAATGAAAATGATTGAAATTGTTACACTGACATTTATCGCGTTTGTGATGTTTTCGCTCGGCGTGAAAGCCGTTCAATTTGCGAACGAAAACGCCGATAAAGCAG
>JAISBG010000014.1 GCA_031266315.1 Planctomycetaceae bacterium
AACAACAATTAACCCAAGAACAATCAAAAGTTCCAGCAGAGTAAAACCGGTTCGGCGAAAATAACGAAGTTGGCGTCCACCACAAATCGGAAATGAACCGGAAATTTCTATTGATATGGAAATTTGCGATGATACCGTGTTAAGATTGTTTGTGATGGAATTAGTTTTCTTCGTATTCCTCATGCTCTTCATAATGTTCTTCAAGTTCTTTGAGTTGCAATATGGCTTTGCGTGTCCGGTTGAGAAATAAATCTTTTTTTTCATCCAGTTCAAGCCAAAGAGGCGGTCCGAAAATAACACGGGAAAGCATGGGAACCGGAAGTGTTTTACCACGCGGCAAAATCCCATTCATATTATTCAGGTAAACCGGAATCAGTTCCAGATCGGGACGTTTTTTGCAAAGATGATAGAGTCCGCTTTTAAATTCGCCGAGTTGACCGTCCGCCGACCGTCCGCCTTCAGGAAACAAAATCAAGGAATATTCATCTTTCATTTCGTCCATCATGACTTTGATCGGTGTCTTTTTCAGACTGACGTTTTCACGTTCAATCAACACGGCATTGAGTAATCTCCGCGAAATATAACGCCGAACAGGTCCGGCATCCCAATAATCCTGAGCGGCAACCATTCGTGTTTTTTCGCGAATCCGGTACGGCAACGCCGCCCAAATCACCAAAGCATCAAGATGACTGGTGTGATTGGCAAAATAAACCCGTTGACATAAATCCGGTTGTGATTCATACCAAAGAACCGTTGCCCCGCTCAACAGACGTGCAGTAAAAATTAAGGAATTTTTAGCGAATTTATTGAAAAAATTCATTGTTACCAAACAGGACGAGTTTGAAAGAAGTGAAAAACTTTTTTCCAACAGAAAGAAAATCTGTCGTAAATCATCGAACTTCTAATTGATTTCTGATTAAGATTATTCAAAATAACGATCACATTAGTTAGGGGAATTGGTGTTTACGGATTAAGTTAGGGTTATAGGAACGGATCAAACGGCTATTTGTTACAAAATTCGTCTTTTCCGAATAATTAGGAAAAAAGAAGAAACTTTTAAGCGAAAACACGGTGGTTGCCCCCTTGGCGCAATTGAATATTTGTGTAGGATACTGTTTTGCTCTTGAGATCGTAGCTCAGTTGGTAGAGCAACGGACTTTTAATCCGTAGGTCTCGGGTTCGAGCCCCGACGATCTCAGTATATGGGGGTAATACCGTTGTGTCTAGCGGTACTACCATTTTTGCCCATATAGTTTGTATGGGGGTATTACCGTTGAGTTGGGCGGTATTACCGTTGCTAACCCATATGAAATGTCTGGCGGAGATTCTATACTCCGTCCAGGCTTTTTTTATTATTTTTGTAAAAAATATGGGGGTAATACCGTTATTATTGAGCGGTATTGCCATTTTCAACCCATATGTTTGTATGGGGGTATTACCGTTGAGTTGGGCGGTATTACCATTTTCGACCCATATGAAATGTCTGGCGGAGACTCTATGCTCCGTTCAGACTTTTTTGTCCTTCTTTCAAAAAGAAAGGAGGATTCTATGATTGATTTCTCTTTTTTATCTCTAAAGAAAAAAAATGAAAACAAATCACTTTTAACACCAGAACAAAAACTGTTAGTATTATTTCTACAAGCTTATTTACAAACATATAATGAGCCGTTACAACAAAAAAAGATAATTGAAATTACTGGTTTGAGTGATGCAAGATGTAGAGAATCTCTTCATGATCTTGTAAGTCTCGGTTTTTTGAAAACTGTTAAAAATGAATATGGAATTACTTTATATCTACCGACTGCCGATTTAGGACGGTCAACCGCCGATTTAGAACGGTTGACCGCCGATTTAGGACGGTCGACCGCCGATTTAGGACGGTCGACCGCCGTTTTAGGACGGTTGACCGCCGATTTAGGACGGTCGACCGCCGTTTTAGGACGGTCAACCGCCGATTTAGGACGGTCGACCGCCGTTTTAGGACGGTCGACCGCCGATTTAGGACGGTCGACCGCCGTTTTAGAACGGTCAACCGCCGATTTAGAACGGTCGACCGCCACTGAAAATCGGTCAAAACCGCCGCAACTAAGTTTAGTTGAACAGAAACAAACTGAACAAACAAACGAGGAATTTAATTTAGGTTTGAGTTTTGGTTTTGATGAGAGTTTGGCGGAGAAGTTTTTTTCGGCGGCTTTGCCGAAATTAAAATCAGGGGCAGAATCACCCACAGCGGTTGTTCCCAAGCCAACGAAGAAAACAACATCGAAATTCACTACGCGACCGGCAACCACTCCACAGGCAAGCGATTCGGCAACAGCAACCGCGCCGTATCCGGCGCGACCTTCGGCAACCGATTTGCCGAAAAGAACCACTACGCAGCGGAACACTCCGCAGCAACCGGAAAGTTCCGCAGATGCGGTCGAGACGACCGCGATCCTAAAACCCGCAGCAACCGCGCCGGATACGGCGCAATCGTTGGCAACCGGTTCACTACCCGAAACAGCCGATTTACTGCCCGAATCAATCGCTCCGTTGCCTGGTCCACTACCGTTGGCAACCGCGCCGGATACGGCGCAATTGCCGGAAACTGTTTCGTTGCCGGAAAGAACCACTACGCAGCGGTTCAAGCCTAGTGTGAAGTTGGCAACCTTGCCACATTCGCCAACCAATACCGCAGAACGGTTGATTCGCAAAAAACATCAGGAAGAAGAAAAAGAACGGCAGGATAAAGATTTTGTTGCCGGTACTATCTTTCGGATCGGTGAACCCGATACACAACCGCTTTATCGAATGTTGGAACGTCTCGGAATTGAGCATGAATCACGGTTGCCAAACACGCCGCTCATTCGTTCCGCGCGGTATGATGTTTTTAAGGATTATGTAGCGGAAATCTATCGACTCTTTCGCGCTAACTTGCGCGGGAAAATTACCGTCTATGATGATGTCATTCACCGAGTGGCGTTTCTTTTTGCAATGGAAATTCCGCTTTATTGTAATAAATTCGATTTAGTCAATATGTTCAATCATGCAAAGCAAGATGTTAATTCGTCCGGCAAAGAGAAAAAAGAACCTATCTGGACACCGATTTTGCAAATTATTCGTGACGATTTTATCAAATATGAATTCGGCTGGCGTTTTCGTCCTGTTACAAGTTACATTAGTTGGAAAGCAGAAGTTAATTTTGCCCAAGATCACGGATTCAACCCGCGACCGGAACTCTTTCCGTCTTACACCGCCACAACAAATGCCCAAAATCAGAAACAAAAAATAGAAAACGAAACCAGAAAAAGAATGGACGAAATCGCCCTCGAAAAAAGTAAATATTATAACAACGAATTTACAATCATGTCCGATGAGGAAAGTCTCAAGGCATGTAACAATAATGTGATGATTCACCTGTTTCAAACAACCGGTGTCATTATGAGAAAGATTCCCGGAAAACCGTTTCTCGATTTTTATGAGAAAAAATTCGGGAAACTACCCGATAAATATTACGAAATTATCAACTCACAATTAGTCAATAGTGAATAGTTTATTAGTAGTAAGGAACGCGGGCGTCCCGCCTGCAATGTGCGGTCGAGACGACCGCGATCCCGCTTTTACGTAACTCAAGCCCCGAAAGGAAAAACAAACATGGATAAATTTTTAAGAAATTTATTTTTTAAGAAACATTTATGGTATTTTCAGTATCATAAATTATTGGAACAAAAAGAATTTATTGATTTTATTCAAGAATATAATCAACATTTCGGTATCGAAACAACCGATTTGGAACATCAAAATATTAAGAAATTAGAATCTAGAATTGATGATCTTGAATCTGAAATTAATGACCTTAATTCTGAAATTGATGATCTTAAAGAAAAAAATAAATTAATGCAACCAAAAGGATAGTGTAATGGTGTAGTGAACATAACAGTAATTGGTTAATTGGTTTAGAACTCCCTGTTTTTCGGGATTATTGAACCAACAACGCCGGAATAAAAAAACATTGGGAAATGACTGAAAGAGTTTGTGTGTTGCAAACTCGGTTTATTCCGGCGTTATTTTTAATTTTTTAATACATTAACACAGAAAAGGAAACTTGACCATGAAAAAACCTGCCCCTTCAAAAAAAGTACAAAAAGAAGTTGATGTTTTCAACAAAAAAATTCAGAAAACCGCCCCTAAAAAGATAACGAAACAAAAAAGGAAAATCAATCCCAACGTGCCGCCATTGCACCAAGATTATTTTCCCGAATGTAAAGAATTTTGTGAAAACTGCAAATTATGCCAATAAAAAAATAACTTTGGGGCATAATATTTTCCTCTCCGCCGGTTTAGAAACCCTCATTTTTCAGGGAAATTAAACCATGTCGGTATGTATGCCGACAAGAATTGCTCGTTACCAAAAATGGAAATACCGGTTTAGAATTCCCTGTTTTTCGGGACAATTAAACCAATTTTCGTAATTGAACACGAAAGACACAAAAACACACAAGAAAGGAAACTAATCCTATGACTAAAACAAAAAAAGATACCCGACCGCGCTATCCGGGCACTTGCCCCTATTGCGGTCATAGATTCGTTGGCTGTTTGTCCATTCTCCAGCAAGATTTCGAAATGTACGACCATGGAGTTTCAAACTGTCTCCATTGTAAAAAACTGTTTCGGATGATTTTTGATCCGAATAAAAAAGAATTTCACACAAAAACGTGGGAAGAATTTCTCGAAAACGTCCAACAAAAAGGAAGGGAAATTCTAAAATTAAAGGAAGGGGGATTCTAAAATTATGTGTTTAATAATGTCCATTAAACCTAAGTACGCCGATAAAATTTTATCAGGCGAAAAAACCATAGAAATTAGAAAACAAAAACCGCTTCATATTACTACAAGCGACAAAATTTTGTTTTATGTTACCGAACCGGTAAAAGCCATTTTGTTTTACTCCAATGTAAAACAAATAATTGAAACATCACCAAACGAACTATGGAATAACTATCAAAATCAATTAGGAATCACAAAAAAAGATTTCAATAGTTATTTCAAAAATAAATCCATTGCCTGCGGAATTGAACTCGAACAGATTAGAATAATAAAACCGTTTCAATTAAAGGAAATAAAATTGTGGTTTCAAACAATTAACAAACTTTATGATTTGGACAGACAATTTTATCCCCCGCAGAACTTTTGTTACGCTTCAAACAGTCTTTATTACGAAATACTTCTTCGCTACAAATAACGATGAAAAAACAAAAATACACCGTTTTAGATTCCGTCTATTATTGTCACACCGAACCGGACGGTTCAAGTGTGATGGAGGCGCGGTACTATGTTGAAATTCGCAACGGTGAACGGATACGCCAGTTTAGCGAGTATTTGAATTTTGAAGACAAGAATCTAAAAAACTCATCGGTTCGGTGGTGGAAAACGTGTTCTCCCGATCCCGTACCGGCAACAAATCAGCACGCAGTCGATATCGCCAACTATCACGGCGTGGATATTCCGAACGAAATAGAAGTTGAATACACGGCAACCGGTTACGAAATAATCAACGTAACCGTCAAAGAAAAGGCGTCAAAATTAGAACAACTATGGCAAATGATAAAAAACGCCGGAATAAATAATTGAAGCACTTCAGAATTCGTGTGTTGCGGATTCGGTTTATTCCGGCGTTATTTTTTATTGCAAAAAAAATGTACAAAAACCTTGAGGCATAGAAACTCCATCTCCACAGGTTTAGAAACCTCCCTTTTTCGAGGAAATTAAACCAGTTTAACGAGAGGTATAACATGAATGTATCTGTTTCATTAAAAAATATCAAAATGAAAAAACTAACATCAAAAGAAGTAATAAATTGGCTTACCGATAAATATCACCTTCCTGAATGGGAATTGTTTACGGAAGTTGTTAATGACATGGTTGGGGGAACACGGCATTCAAGACGTGCCGACGCAATCGCGTTGTCGCTTTGGAGGCAACCGGAACAAAAAAAACTACAATTCGACAACCTTGTCCCAAAACATATCCGAACCACCGTCATAGGATTTGAAGTAAAGGTCAACCGCGCCGACTGGTTACAAGAATTAAAGCAATCGGAAAAAGCCGAAACAATGAAACAATATTGTAATGAATGGATACTCGTTGCTCCCGAAGATGTTGTGAAACCGTTTGAAATTCCCAAAGGGTGGGGATGGATGATTCCTAATCCCCAAAAATACCACTATTTTGAAATTCGTCCCGAATATAACCCAAACCCCAAATTAGACATCGAATTTGTTGTAAATTTAGTAAAGAGTTCCGCCAAAAAATCACAGCAAATTAATGATATTTGGAAAATTTTAATGCGATAATTATAATCTTTTTTAATTCAGAAAATGAGACATGGTAGTTTTTTTTCCGGTATCGGCGGATTCGACCTAGCCGCTCTTTGGTGCGGTTGGACAAACGTTTTCTAATTGGAACAACCAATCAATCAAAGCCTTCGGAAACGCAATAGTTCCGCAAGTCGCCTACCAGATTTTCAAAACTATAAATGAAATCCATTCATAAAAGCGCATTCATTTTTTTGACAAAAATTCAATTCTGTGCTATAATTCCCCGCTAAGTTGTTAGGAACTAGACCGCTTTTTTCCCCTTTCCGTCACATCACACGAAAGGGAAGCGGTC
>JAISBG010000027.1 GCA_031266315.1 Planctomycetaceae bacterium
AATATCATAAAGACCCATTTGACAGAATGTTGATATGGGAAGCAATAAAGAAATGATTTTATATTAATGAGTGTCGATGATACGATAAAACAATATGAAAAAGAAGGATTAAAAATCGAGTATTGACTAAATCTTTCCTTTCCCTGAAAGATTTTCACCTATGGTTGTGTCTGTTGATGTTTACTCGACACCAACAGGCAATGTCTCTCCTACTGCGTGTCGATTCAATAACAGATATTTGTGAAAGGCGTGCCGATTGGAGTCGAGTACAAGTCAACTGGTGCAACCCTTCAGCGAAAGGCTCACCTACTCCATCCGAAAGAGCCGATTATGCCAATGCTCAAGCACAATTGTTGATAGAAAAATATAAGTTAAAATTGAAATACGAAAATAAAACAAACGCTAAATCCAATGACCAAATAGTTGCGAAAATTAAAGATATTCTCTGACACATTTACTCAACGGAGAAATTTATGGAAATTACGACGAAACAATTAAAAACTCAATCCGAACAAATCATTTCCCAAGTCAATAAAGGACAAGAAATAGCAATAACTTATAAAGGAAAAGCATTTGCAAAAATTGTTCCTCTTAAAGGCGAAAACGCAAAACAGGATTCCGATAACGAATTATTCGGTATTTGGAAAAGCAGAGAGGACATTGAGGATGTGAATCAATATATCAGGAATATGAGAAAAGGGAGAAATCAATGTTAATTGATACAGATGTTTTGGTATGGTATTTAAGAGGAAATAAAAATGCACAAAATATTCAGACCGTTTGAATAATTATAAAATATTTATGACGGAAAAGTTGTTTTTTGATACTAGAACTTATTTATGGATACCGAATTAACCTTAAAATTGGATAAAACAGTTCTTGAAACTGCCAAACGATACGCAGAAAAAAATGATCGTAATTTGTCAAAACTAATAGAGAATTTTTTAAAAAATTTAACTTCTCTTGATGCACTATCTCAAAGGCGCGCATCTTTAACGGAGAGTTTAACAAGTGTTATATCGGAAGAAAAGACTGAAAAATGGGCTAGCGAAGATGTCATATCATTATTCAATACCATAGATTATGATAACAATTATAATTATAAGAAATTAAGAAATAAAAATGAAGATTTTAATTGACACTCCAATTTGGTCATTAGCGTTTCGTAGAAGAAGCAATGACCATGTTAACGGTAAAATTATTGATGCGTTAACTGAATTGATAAGAGATATGAGGATAGCAATAATCGGACCTATTAGGCAGGAGGTCTTGTCTGGAATATCTGATAAAAATAAATTTGAAGAATTAAAAGAAAAGATGTCAATATTTACTGATTATATAATTCAAACAAATGATTATGAATTAGCGGCAGAATATTCGAATATTTGTAGAAAACATGGAATACAAGGATCACATACCGATTTTTTAATATGTACAACATCAATAAAGAATGGATGGAAAATATTTACAGAGGATAAAGATTTTTTTGAATATAAAAAGTATTTACCAATAAAATTATTTACAATAAAATAAAAATTTCGTAATTATTCAGCGGAATTTTTAAAGTTTTTAAAAATAAGTAAACATAAGGTAGGCAACCTTTCGCTGAAGGATTTTCACTTCCGGTCATGTCAGCGTTAACCGACAGTGAACCAGATTAACGACGGCAAAATTGTGTTGTATTACGTTTTAGAGTTAATTGGTGTGACTTTTCAGCGAAACTTTCGATAAATTACCCATCCATTTTTCGCGTTAAAATATGAAATATGAAAATTTCACCGAATAATTACGAATTTTCAAGTGTGACGAACATAAACTTAACCAAGTTGATTATTGATTGGCACAAGTGATTGGCGGATTATTATTCAGAGATTCGTTTTAATAAAATATTTGTACGGTTACACAATTAGTTGAAAAATCCATGTCTAAACCTGATTATTACGAAGTTCTCGGTGTTTCGAAAAGCGCGAGTAAAGATGCGATTTCCGGTGCTTACCGCAAGTTGGCAATGAAATATCATCCTGACCGTAATCCGGGGGACACCCAAGCAGTGGAACAATTTAAACTTTGTGCTGCCGCTTATGAAGTTCTTTGTAACGACGAAAAGCGTGCGATTTATGATCAGTATGGTCATGCGGGTCTTGATGCCAACGGCGGCGGTTCGCAATTTCATGACGTTAATGATATTTTCGGTACATTCGGTGATTTGTTCGGCGATTCCATTTTCGGACAATTTTTCGGCGGAGGTCGAGGACGTCAGGCTACGTCGGGCAATGATATTCGTTGCGATTTAACGATTGATTTACATGAAGCGGCACGTGGTGTTACAAAGGAAATTACGTTTCGACGTCATGAAACTTGTCCGACCTGTAACGGAAACGGTTCCAAACCGGGTAAAGTACCGGAACGTTGTCCTTATTGCGGCGGGCAAGGACGAATCACACAATCGACCGGTTTTTTTTCCATTCAGACAACTTGTCCCCGATGTCGCGGAGCCGGTTCCATTATTACCGATCCGTGTTCTGATTGTCGGGGAAGCGGTTTAATTCCGCGAACGGTAAATCGGGAAATCAAAATTCCTGCCGGTGTGGATACGGGAACACGGTTACGATTACAGGGCGAAGGCGAAAAGAGTCCCGAAGGCGGACTGCCGGGAGATTGCTATGTTTTCGTAACGGTCAAGCCGCATCCGTTATTTCAGCGGGACGGGCAGCATTTGATTTGCCGTGTTCCCATTGGATACGCTCAAGCGGCTTTGGGTGCGGAAATTGAAGTGCCGACATTGGACGGAACCGAAAAAATGCCGATTCCGCCCGGTACGCAAAACAACGATGTTATTACGTTGCGCGGGCGCGGAATGCCTGTGCCGCGCCGGAATATTGCCGGCGACCTGTTGATTCAGGTTTATATCGAAGTTCCGCGAAAACTAAAACCGGAACATAAAGAACTGCTCCGTAAACTTGCGGATTTGGAAGGAGAACACCTTTTACCGGAACGCAAGAATTTTTTCAGTAAACTCGGTGATTTTGTTTCGGAATTTTTCACCGAAAAAAAAGAACACGATGAGAAGAAAGATAAAGAATGATTATGACGGACGAACATATTAATTTAGTCAGTGAGCCGGAAACGGAAACAGATGGAAACCAACTCGAAAGCGAACCGCTCTCCGAGTTGGAACAACTTCGTATTGATCGCGACGAAGCGAAAAACCGATCGCTTCGCGCTCTGGCTGATTTGGAAAATTTTCGTGCGCGGACAAACCGGCAAGCCGCCGAAGAACGGAAATATGCCAACCTTGATTTGATGCGGGAATTGCTTCCCGTTTGGGATAATATTGGTCGCGCGTTGGAAGCGGTTGATAAAACGCACAATCTTGAGTCGCTTGTTGAGGGCGTCCGGTTGGTTTATCAACAATTTCTTGATGTGCTGACACGGTTTCATTGTGAAAAGATTGACGCGAAATGTAAAATGTTTGATCCGAACTTTCATGCTTCGGTTGCGCAAATTCCCAACGAAGAACATCCGGTAAATATTGTGATTGAAGAAGTACAAACCGGTTTTCGGTTGTTTGACCGTGTTGTTCGTCCGAGTCAGGTTGTTCTTTCCGCAGGAAAATCGTCTTCAGCAAATGATCTTAATCAATATCAATCTTCCGTTATTCAGCCGGAATAATTTTGCGTCTTATACTGAAGCTGTTTTAAAATTCAAGAAGCTGAATACGCAAACGCAACAACGTAAAGCGGTTGTTCAAGGGCGAAGCCTATCGCCTTACCGACTAGGTATAAATACCAATCGAAGGACTTTGTATCAAAATATTTTGTCCTGATTCAAGTTTTGTAGTCGTGATGTAACGATATTTGCCGCGATTATTGATATGTGGTTTGGAATTGAGAATCTGTAACTTGTGCCGCGTGCGATTGACTACGCATTTTCTGCAATTTCTCTTCAAACCATAATTACACGAATCATGCCTTCTTGACTTTGGCGGATCATTTGATTATATTTAATTGTGATTGATATTTTTTTGTGTTTAATTTAATAAAGAGTTTCCGGTTATGTGTGAGTATTATCGGAACATTTTTTATTGATTCCTGCCGGAGATACAAATATGATTTTTTATCAAATTTCATTTGGCTTCTATAATAAGAATAATCTTGATGAAGCAACAGACCTCGTTGATAATTATCTTTCCAGACTTTCCAGAAATGGTCAGATTGATTATGACGTTACGATTGTTCCTTGGCAAAAACAGGTAGTTGCCTATGTTAATGCGTTGGGGTTGGAAGCCGACCAACTGAGGTCTCATAGTGTTGCCGGAAAGAATTATCTCGAAAAACTTGAAAAATTCTTCAAACAAAAACCTATTTGGAACTGTAACGAAGATTTTCCGCCGAAACAGAAAGCAATTTGGAAAAACGCTTCGTTTCTCTATCTTTTTACGAATAATTTTCATCGTGATTCGCCGTTACATCGCGGCGATAACAACGATATGATACCGTTGTATCGAGTGCCGATAACAGACAATATCCGCGACGATATTTATTATTGGCAAGGGTATTACCGTGAATGGGACAATATTTGGTTGGGAAGCGATAAATTTGAAATAACCGCTTACCGAATGCTTGCTGATCCCCGAAGTGAACTTTCTTTGCGCGGACGTGAATCATGTCTTGCGATTGAAAAAGCGACCGGAATTCCTGTGTACTATTATTTATTGCGCTATTTCGGACGTAAAGGAGAAAATGAGAAACAACGAAAATGCCCTTGTTGCGGCAATTCATGGTTTGTCGAACATCCGCAACAATCAATTTATAAACCGAAATTATTTTATCAATTCGATTTTCAATGCCCAAACTGTCGTCTTGTTTCAAATCTTGCCGATGGTGAAATCAAATCCCGTTACGCAAAAATCGGCGAATATCACACTTCTCAAAATTACGAAACCAAAAAAGAGATAGAAATGGAAACAGAAACGTAAGAGGTGGGCAATTCAATTCATCAAAAAATTTCGCTGAAGGGTTGCGTCGGTTGACTCGTTATTGACTCCAAAACAGAAGGCAACACAATTTGTTGTCGTTAATCTAATTCACAGTCAGCGAGTACACCGACGCGACCTTTTAGCAAATAGCAAAAGGTCGCCTACCTCTGTAATGTTTGGACACCTAATCCGGGAGAATCAGAAAAATTTTTTATTTTTTTAAGAAAAAAATTTCTTCGGGGAAGGTATTCATATTGACACGTTTTGGTTTTTCTGTAAATAATCACCATAATTTTTTGTCTTTTTTTTAATTTTCAACTTTTGGAGACAATTTTCCATTTTGGAAGATAAATCGCCCGAATTTTTATTCGGGTATTAAAAAAATCGAGTACGTCAACTATATTGATGATCGCTTAGGCGAACTGTAATTTTTTACATGACAACCGGATTTTCCGGGTAGAAAATTACTGTAGAACAGTAAAGTTACGTGGCTCCTGACAAAGGAGCGTCGCGTGCTGTTCTATGGGTATAATTTAGCGTTACATTTTAACATGTAATGCACCATTTTTGTCGGTGGGAATGAACCTATCATCAATAACGGTCGCTGCTATCTAAGAGCGATATTCTGTTGCCGTTTCTCGGCTTGGTATTTTTCCAATTTTTGTGATAAAACAGATTATTTGTTATATAATCTATTCATTTTTAAACATCATTTTAAGGAGAAATTAAAATGAAAATCAGAGTTTTTCGCGGGTTCACTTTAGTTGAACTTCTTGTGGTCATTGCGATTATCGGCGCGTTAATCGCACTTTTGTTACCTGCTGTTCAGGCGGCGCGCGAGGCGGCAAGACGAATGCAGTGTGCTAATCATATCAAACAATTGACATTTGAGTGTCATAATTTTCATGACACCACAGGTCATTTGCCAAACAGTATTGTACCCAAAGAGTTGGCGGTTGACCTTTTTGAAAAACATCAAAC
>JAISBG010000084.1 GCA_031266315.1 Planctomycetaceae bacterium
AGCCGCATTGAAAGCCGAAAAGTTTTTGCGCGAGAATGTGCAGAATAAATTTTGGTACACTGGAGCGCATCCCGATTTGCCGCCGGAAGATTTTGAGCAAGACAGTATTTTTAACGTTAGTGAATATTGGCTTGACAAATATGATCGGACGAAGGAACAGGACGCGCTCGACAATGCGGTTGCCAACGCTTATTATGCGATCTTGTATTGGTGTCCGAAGCAATTGAGTTGGGTCAAGAGTCCGACGCAACTTGCCCACAGCGAACAAGTGCATTACAATACTTATGCCGTGTACACCTACAACAATCACAAAGTTGTTTCGCTTGACCGGCTGCACAAAACAACGGAGAACCCGTTGTTCTTGCAACTCCGCGACAGAACGATGCAAAACATGTTTTTCACGCAATCGCTCGACCCGAAATGGCAAGGTTCGATCAGCGAAGCGATTGCCGATCCATGGCAGGAACGTCGAAGCGGTTTTGAATACAAAGGTGTGATTTACCCGAATCAAACATTAGAATTTATTTCGGAACTGTGGGTTTTAGATTTGGTCATATGAAAAGATGAGTGATCAAAATTAAGTTTTCGTAACCTTATTTTTAACCTAATTTTCCAAACAAAACAACCTCAGTAGTAAGAAAACAAAAAACATCCGACCTCATTACCTCATTAAAAAATTACTTTCGCAAAAAGCAAATAATGAAATAATGAGGTCGGTTTATTATTGTTTTTTTTGCTACGGAGGTTGTCTTGTCGGAAAAATTAGGTTATAAATGAGGTTGTCAAAAGCCCTAGCCCGTTTTTCGGAGCAATCCTGAAAATAGTTACTTGAAAAATACCAAATACAACCCTAATATAATATTGCTGCCGATTAACAGTTGCAATATTTTCCCACATTTTTGTTTGAACAATTCCTTTCCTTTAACTCAACAATTATTACGATGAGTTCACAAATTTCCGAAACTGAAAAAACCACTGTTCCCTGGTATCAACTTCTAACTCGTTACCATTGGTTTGTTTTTATTGTTTGCTGTCTTGGCTGGGGGTTTGACACCTTCGATCAGCAGATATTCAATCTTGTACGTAATCCGGCGTTGGCTGATTTGATGAGTCTGGACGCGACCAATGCACGAGTTGTTGCGATGGGCGGTTATGCGACATCGTTGATGTTGATTGGTTGGGCGGTCGGCGGAATTTTGTTTGGAATTATGGGTGATAAATTCGGACGTGCCAAAGTTATGGTGATGACGATTTTAGTTTATGCGGCATTTACCGGTTTGGGCGGTATGGCGACAAGTTGGTGGGATTTCCTTATTTATCGTTTTCTGACGGGAATGGGAGTTGGCGGTCAGTTTGCCGCCGGTGTAACACTGCTTGCCGAAACAATGCCGGACAGAGCAAGAGCAAAATCGCTCGGAATGTTACAAATTGTTGCGGCATTTTGTAATTTTAGTGCGGCAATTCTCACCATGTTCCTGACCTTTTTGGATCAACATTTCAGTATTTTCGGCGGTTTTCCGGTTTGGCGGGTCATGTTTTTTATCGGTTTTCTTCCGGCATTGCTGGCAGTGGTGATTATGCGGCGGTTGGAAGAGCCGGAAAAATGGAAACAAGCGGTTGCGTCCGGCGGAGCCAAAAAAGCCGGCTCTTTAAGTGATCTTTTCGGCAATCCGCGTTGGCGTTACAATATTATTATCGGAATGTTGCTTGCGACTTGCGGTGTAATTGGACTTTGGGGAATTGGTTTTTTCAGTGTCGATCTGACCCGAACCGCATTCCGTAACAGTAAAAATATGGAAGTTCGGAACGCTGGCGATGTTGAAAAAGTCGATTTTGAATTTGTCCGAATGCTCGTTGCGTCTCCGAAAGAATTTTTGCCGATTGCTGTGAACAAGGAAATTAAGTTACAAAGTTTTATCGATGCTCAGCCGAAAACAAACGATCCGGGTGCTGTTTTTCTTGCGGTTTTTGAAAATCAACATTCGCTTGATGATTTAAGCAAAGAAAAAATTCTCGCAACATTGGATCAGCAATCATCAGACGGCAAACGGAAAATTCAAACGGCGGAAGAACGGGAACGCCGTGCTAAAATTCTTTCGGCGAATCCGATAAAAACGGATACGGAAACTTTCACAAATCTGGCGGATCGAATTTCGAAACGTTCTAAAGAGATCAGCAGTTATGTTGGAGTGTGGGGAAGTATCACATCGCTTTTGTTCAATCTTGGAGCGGTATTCGGAACATTTGTTATTACGGTTGTTGCGGAACGTTTTGGGCGGCGACCGGCGTTTACCGTGTTTTTTGCGGCATCGCTTGTGATGACGTGTGTCGTTTTTCTGTTGATGGACACACCATCGGAAGTTCTCTGGATGACGCCGATGCTTGGATTTTGTGTGCTGTCGTTATTCGGCGGTTACGCAATTTACTTCCCGGAATTGTATCCGACCCATTTACGAAGTACTGCCGTTTCGTTCTGTTACAATATCGGACGTTTCGTTGCGGCAACAGGACCGATGGGATTGGGATTGCTCACAAGTTACGTTTTCTACGACGCGCCGGAACCAATCCGGTATGCCGGAGCGGCAATGTCCATTACCTTTATTTTCGGTATCATTATTACCTGGCTTGGTCCCGAAACCAAAGGTCAACCGCTTCCTGAATGAAAATTCGCCGCCCTGCAAGGACAATGGATTAGTGGAGAGTTGAGAGCGGACAGTTAAAGTAACTTCTAAAAACCTATTTTTTGATAGTATTTACAAAATTTACAGGATAAAAATCAAATAAAATCCAGTTTATATATGTATATCCTGTCAAAAAATAATCTTTGCTATTTGTATTTGTTAAAGGTTTTTAGAAGTTACCTAAAATCAAGGAAAGTATTCTGGTGTTCAGAGTATAAGATGTTCACTGCCGCAAAATAGGGTATAATTTAGAAAAATAATCATTGTCCTTCAAACAATAATCAATTAATTAATCAATTATATCTCCTGATTTTTAACATCATCGTTGTTCTCCAAAATTCCACTGAATGATTACAATTTTTTTAGATTATTGGGGCATAAACGAAAAAAAATTAAAAAAGT
>JAISBG010000609.1 GCA_031266315.1 Planctomycetaceae bacterium
CGCCCGACGTGAAACGCTTGACCGGAACATTGCCCGACAATCAACACCGAATCAAATGGATTCATCGGACATTGCACAACAGCGAAATTTTCGGCGGAAAAACAACAACTCTTTCACCCGTCAACACCGCCACAACTCCCGAAACAACTCCCCAAGTTGCGTTGGACAACACGAATCGGACAGAGATTTATTTTGTCGCCAATCTTGTTGCCCAAACCGACAAAACCGAAATCGCGTTTCGCGTAACCCAAAAACAACCCGAACTCTGGAACCCACTCAACGGCACCATCACAGACGCAAAATCATTCCGCCAAGAAAACGGACAAACAATCGTCCCACTAGAGTTCGCGCCAAACGGCTCAATATTCGTCGTGTTTCGGAAACCAATTGCAGAGGACGCACGCGGAGTTGCCAACGATAATTCGCTGCAGTTTGAACAACTTTTGACGCTTAACGAAAATTGGGCTGTAACTTTCATCTCTCCATTTGACCAAGCCGACATAATGGCTAAATTCCCAAAGTTAATTGATTGGACAAAGCACGACAATGACGAGATCAAATATCATTCCGGCAAGGCAATTTACTACAAGGAGTTTTCATACAAAAAAGACAAAAACAAGTCGGAAAATCAGCGGATTTATCTTGATCTTGGATTAGTTCGTGAAATGGTGAAAGTTCGGCTGAACGGAAAAGACTTGGGAACATTGTGGGCGCGACCGTTCGAGGTGGAAGTTACGGATACAATTCAGGACGGCTATAATATTTTGGTTTTAGAGGTTGTAAACCACTGGGCAAACCGAATCATCGGCGACTCTCAATTACCCGAATCCCAACGAAAAACCAAAACCAATATCCGAAAACTAAACTCCCAAACCCCACTACTAGAATCAGGACTAATCGGTACCGTTCAACTAAAAACAGTGAAAAATTACTGATTCTACCGTAGGCAACTTCTAAAAACCGCCGACGAAAACAATTTTTTCGACAAGATAAACATGATTTATTTGATTTTTATAAGGTTATTTGTTCACAATTCCTAAATTTATTATCGGAACAGAAGTCCGGCGTAACCGACAACACGGCTGGTGTCGCCGGATGATTCGGCACTGGTTGTGTAGCCGACTTCTTCAACCTGATTCAGTTTGCCAAGATGTCGGAGCGTTTCCATTGCGAAAACCGCCGGAACAATACCGCACATTGAAATCTGATATTCGTGTACCGTTTCCAACGCATGTTCCGGTTTCGATTTTTTAACCGCTTCACGAATCGCATTCAACGCAATACGGTCAATACGGCGTGTTGTTTCTTCGTTGGCGTAATGGTTCATGTCGGAAGAAACAATCAGCAACGGCATTTCAGGAGAAGTTCCCGACGGCGTGTTCAAAAAAGAACCCAAAAATGTTGCCAACTGAGCGGCACCCTGCCGAATCATTTCCCATGACGAAACCGACATGACCACCCCAATAACCTGTGTTTCCGGCGCAAGTCGGGCAAGAATGGGAAGTTGGACTTCAATCGAATGTTCCTGAGCATGCGCCGCCGCATCAAATTCAAACAAATCAACCGCACGGATCATAGATTCGGCAAATTCAATATCCGATTCGACATTGCGGTACGGTAAATCCCAAATTTTGTTGGGCGCAACCGCCCAATCAATTCCATTGCCGCGATGTTTCGGCGCCAGAATAACAACCCGTTTCGGAATTTCGGTTTGCGCCAATGTTTGAGCGGCTAACCGACCGGAATATTGCCAACCGGCATGGGGAATCAGTACGGCAGAGCAAGACCGGCGTTGGGCAACCGTTCCGCGCAACATCCGATCCAGTTCCGCGTTCATCTGGTTGGTGTTAGACGGATAAAACGCTCCGGCAACCGCTGCCGGACGATTTTCGGCTCCAAGATTGGGTCTTGAGACGGAAGTCAGAAAAACTTTCGATGTTGTTGAAACGGTTTCAAATGAAATGATTTCGCCCAAATCAGGATCGTCGATGTCCAAAAAATCAACGGATTCTTTCAAAATCTCTTCGGTATCCCGATTCGAATCAAATTGGACAACCCAACCTTTCGGAGTGGACAACATCAAACTCCGGTAAGCCGAATCAACCAAACTAAGATCATGACGGTTCGCATTCCCATGAATGGTCGGATCCCAAAGAATCATCACGTCAATAACCGCGTTCCGAACTTCGTGGACAGTCGCGCCGAACCGTTCCACCTGACGCCCTAAAACCCGAAGTAATTCAATAAGCGACGACTGAAACTGAACATCAGGACGAACAGAAATTTTAGAACACACCAACGGCGGACGTTCCGGCAAACGAAATGTCAACGAAATTCCTGAAACATTGCCGTCGAAAAGTCCGGGAAAATAACTTGCCGGTGAAACGCCTTCAACCATTCCCCGAAATGTTGCCATACAGACATTACGGATTTCTTCGGCTTCAAACAAAGTAGGACCGGCAACTCGCGGACCAAGCCGGTTGAATTTTGCCGCGAAAATCATTTCGTTTGCTGTTTTTTTATCGATATTTTCGGTTGCGGAAAGCGGACCTCGGATTGCCCGACCTTCAAATGTATGCAGTAATGACCGGTCATCGAGCCAAGCGTCGGTTGGCAATCCGGCTTTACGGCAAACGGCTTCCCAAAAGGTTTGGGCGTCCATTCCGTATTCGAGAGCCACGCCGGGAAGCAACAACCCTCGATTCCCGCCGCGCGAAATCTGAACTCCATGCCGTCCTATTTCCAAAACATGAAGCCGTTCTTTTCCGCGAGCGGCAACACGTTTCATTCCCCAGAGCAGCCAGATTTCCATCTCAAGTTCAAAAAGTTCGGCGGCGGCGATTGGTGAAAAACGCGGATCGTCTTTAGCAGCGTGAATAGTTGCCTGCTCTACGGCGTCGCCGAGTGGTATTTGATCGGAGAGCGTTCCCATACAACTCCGCAATTCTCCATCTCGTTTCAAACTGACAAACGCTCCAAGAAGCGGAATTGCCGCAATATCGGGAACTTGTTCCCCAATCCGAACTCCCCGCGTATTAGTAACAATAGACGCAATCCGACGACCAACCGCATGGAATAACGCAATTTGTTGTGGTTCTGAAAGATACGGTTCCGTCATAAAATGTCTTCAGAAATTAAAGGTGTGAATAGTTATAACAGGATTTTATTTAATTATTTGATTATTTTATTTCCTGCTCAGAATTTTCCACCCATTATACATTTCCTCCAACATAAAACAAGATAATTTCATAACTAGACCTTTTCGCGAACCTAAAAAGCAGGCAATCATCTGGTAGGCAATCCGTCAACAAAGGTAGGCGATCCGCCCGCTGGGCGGTCGCGCCGGTTGAGTTTTCATTGATTCCAACCGGTTTGCCCTTCCTTCCATGTGTTAATTTAATAGCCTAATATTTATGAAGGGCTTACCGATTGGAGTCAGTAGACCTTTTCTCTAACCTT
>JAISBG010000318.1 GCA_031266315.1 Planctomycetaceae bacterium
GGGTTGGATTCTTTTGGCTTGGAAGTCAATAGAATCCAGCTCGCCATTATTGATTAGGAGTACAATATTATGCAAAACAATAAATCAGATGACGCTTTGTCTTTTGAACGGTTACAGCCCAGCCGTCGAGATCAAAATACTGATTCAAAATCAATTTTTAATTTTTCTCATATTATCGTTCTGAACACGGTAAAAGAAGTCAAAGATGACGAGGACGATGATGAGGAATAATTATGTCAAATAATTTAGCGGATATTTCCGTATTTGAATTTCTCCAGTCGGAGCAACATAATCGGACTGATATGAGTTCGATGTCTGTGTTTAATGAATTTACGCGAAAGTCTGATGAATCGCTGGTTAAATCTATTGCGACACATTTAGAATACTTGAAAACGAAGGGAAAATCAAAGACGCAAGAGCAAGCGGATTATGACCGTGAATTAGCGTGGACGGAAGGCGTTTACAAAGCCGCGCAAAAACGATTAGAGGATAATGATTACGAATAGTAATTATTGTTGACATTGTTGATATTTGAAACAAAGCCCATTATTAATGGGCTTTCTTATTTGAATTGTTTTGTTTAACACAATTTTTCTATTTTATTTTATATTTCTCCGATCCAAGAACCACAAAGATTAGATAAGTCTTTGTAAACCGACATTGGAGTTGGTTGTGTGTTCAAAAAGATTTAGGAGTTTGAAAAATGAACGGTAAATTAATTGTAGCGGTGTTTGTTGTGTTTGTTTTAGGTTACGTTCTTTCGCGGTCGCCGGATCCGACACCCGATGTCATGGCGAATGATTATGCAACAACGATTGCAACAGTGGCAACGGTTGCGGCTTATGAATCGCTTAGCCCGCCGAAAGAAGTTGTTCAGTACCCTGTTGAAGATTCTGTTGTGAATGAAGTTGTACAAGAAGTTGCGGAACAGATGGAAGCGTTATCGGAATCATCTGAACCGGTAACAATTCCCGTATCGCAAACGGTTGAAACGGAAATTGTTCCTATTGAACCGGTTGCTCCTGTTGAAAATCCATTAGATGATACCGAAATTGTCGCATGGGAAAAACTTAATGATATGCGAGTTGCTGCGGGATTGAAGCGTCTTGTTTTTGTTCCTGAATTGGTTGACGGTTGCCGAAAACACGCGAATGACCAACGAAAAAGAAGAACATTATGGCACGCCAGTAATCGTGATGGTTGCGGTGAAAATTGCGCGGTGAGTGATGCGGATATTATTTACAATAAAACACCTCTTGGTGAGCGTCCTATTGGTCAATGGATGCGTTCTACGGATCATCGCAAATTTATGCTTTCTCGTTCAATTACGGAAGGTGCGATTGCACGATCGGGTGATTACTGGGTTTTCCGCGCCAAGTCTGCCCCCTGTCCGACTAAAACGGTAACGATTGTTGAAGATACTGGAAAAACGGCAAGCGATGAATCGGTTACAGTTAAAGAAAAATCGGTTCAAAATTCTTGTACTGGTAATTCTTGCACAACCGGTTATGCGTCAGACGGTCAGCGAACCGTAAAAACGTACAGTCGAACCGGCAGACATCGACCGTTGCGATACGCTTTGTGGCGAACATTTAACTAAACAGAATGTTTTGAGATTCCTTTTCCTGTAACAGGGATAGGGAATCTCTTAATATTACCATGCAATTTATCACGAATAATACGATTATGGACCAGTTGCAAGCCGTTTTGAAATAGAGAAAGGAAAAATACAATGAGTTCCATTACAGTTTCGCCGATGCTTGATGCGATTGAATATGTTGAGCGGAAAATTGTTTCAACGGCTGGTGGTTACGATATGTTCAGCCAAAACCGGAGATGGTCAGTGCGATCTATCTGATACTTCTAATTTTGACAATATCAGAGGAATTGCCGTAACAATGACGGAAGATGACAAGGAACGGTTTTCTAAATTTTACAAAGCATTTGCAACGGTGGTACAAAATGATGATTCCACTCGTAATTGGCTGAGTCATTCTTCACTGTTAAAAGAAACAAATCTCCGTGCCGGTGTGATGTGTTTCGGTAAAGATTTGTTCGGAAAATATCCCGGTCTGTCAGAGGAAATAGACAGTCATTTGAAAACCAGTATCGGCATTGACAAAGAACATCGAAAGATTACGGTGGAGGAGCGTAAAAAAGTTGTAACGGCTTTGAATGAACTGTCTGCTATTTTCCAACCTAACTAATTTTTTAATACATTAACACACTAATACATTAAAAACCATGACAATAATTGATGAAACCAAAGGAACACAGACAACCACACTCGTTTTAGTGCTTTTACTTGGAGTGTCGTTGGGTTGGTGTGCTTTCAACATGTACGGCGACCGAGTGAATACTCGTACACCTCACCGTGAATCCGAAACACGGTTATCACGGGAATTGGACGCATTGAACGCTCAATTACGTACAACGATTGACGAACAGGTAAAAGCGTGCCGTGCGCGTGGTGTGAATGTTTATGTTACGGATCCGTTCCCGATGATTGCGGAGGGAATTGATATTGAAACGACAATCACACTGAAAATCAAATACTTAAATTGGCAAGTTGAGATTGTGATTGCGTTATCCCGTGTATCCGCAACACCGAATCCCACCCCTTCTCCGAATCCTAAACCAAGACCGGGCAGTATCGGTTCTGTTGGAGAGGTCGGTTCAACCGGTTATAGTGATTCATTGCCAAGGGGGTTGTCGATTGAATAGTTTTACTTTTTACAAGGAACAATAATTATGTCAAACAATAATTTAGCGAACATTTCTACGTTTGAAAATTTACAAAATCAAGCCAATGCTTCTTTTGGCAACAGTCAAATGAGCGTATTTCAGGAAAATGTTGTTGTAAACAATTCTTTCGCCGACGCCCAAAAACTCTATAAAGACTATGAAAAATCACGTAAAGAACGGGCAGAAAGTAGGCAAAAAGTAAGGGATGCGCAAGATTACGCAAATAGATTGGACAGCATATCTAATGACATAAGAACTAGACTAATAAGTGTTATTGAAAAAGATATTAAAGCCATTGATGACAAATTAAAAGGAAGTCCCGATGATAGCACGATGTTACTAAAAGAAAAACAAGCGTTAGAAGCACTTGATGAAAAAGCAAACCAATTGACAAAATCAACATGGTACTAAAACGGAAATTAAATCTCTAAATCATATAATATAGGTGATAACTATGTCAAACAATAATTTAGCGGATATTTCCGCGTTTGAATCGTTACAAAATAACCAAAATGCTAAAACCGGTATGAGTTCAATGTCGGTGTTTAACACGTATGACCGTAACGCGATAACTAGTGCAATCACTGCTTACAAAAAAATAGTGAACGATATAGATGCAGGAGAGGACGATGAATCGGCAATGAACAAGTATTTTAAGACGCACGCGAAAACCGTTGAGGTATTCAAAAAAGAATACAAAAAACTTGAAGAACAGTCGAAAAAAGAACCCGACAATGACACACTTAAAAAAGATCGCGACGAATATAATAGAGACTACAATGATATTGTAAGCGTACCCGCCAAAATAAATGGTCAAATGAAAGTCGGTGTTCCATTTT
>JAISBG010000617.1 GCA_031266315.1 Planctomycetaceae bacterium
TTTAGTATTATTTTCTTCATATACTTTATGTATTTTAAACAATAAAAAATTATCTCTGTGTCCTCTGTGAACTCTGTGGTAAAAAAAAGTATTTTTAGAGATGCCTCAATGAGGTAATAAGGTTGCTGTTAGATTGTTTTTTCCGTAAAAGTAACAATCTAGCGAATCGTTAAAAAATACCAATTTTATGACTCACGCTGTATAAAGCCCTAGCGGGCTATTCGATTTGTCGGATCAACTAAGAAAATAATTACGGAAAAATGACAAATTACAACCATAACAAAGTGTAATAGACCTTCAAATTCCGAAACAATCAGCAAATTTTAACCGCATCGCAGTATCCGCAACCCAAAAATGAATGTCGAAAAAGTTACATTGACAATAAACAACATTAAAAAATAAGTTTTAAGTTAGAATAACTCGTATAGTGGTCTTGACATTCGTCATCATGATTGTCATAATATTGGGAGTTTATTTTAATTTCCGTTTTCGATTTTCTAAGGAGTTTTCAATGCCTAAAAAATCAGTAAAAAAAGCTGTTAAAAAATCCGCGAAAAAAGCGGTAAAAAAGTCTGTGAAAAAAACCAAGAAGAAATCCGCCGCCCCTTCAAGGGTAGGACGTCAAATTGGTTCGGGTAAATATGGAGGATGTGAAACGAAAGTGATTCGCGTTCCTACATTTCTTGAGCATGAAATACGAGAGTTTGCAATACAAAAAATTAAGTCGGAAAAATCCGCCAAAGAACAAAATAAATAAAATCAATCGAAAAATATTGTAATTGTTTATTTTGTCAACCACGTTGGGTATTGCCGCAATCAAAATATGGCTGGCGGAAAACGCACCATCGCAAAGTAAAACGCACTAGCGGGTTATTATGGATTACCGTTGGTTGTCCATAATGACGCCGTTAGCGTGTTGTTTTAAAATTACCAATTTCAAAACTCTCATTCTCCGTGAACACTTATAATGTATATAATGTAAACGGTTACGATTTATTTAATGAGACCGTCAAGGCAAATCGCGGCAAACGCTTCACTGTAAAGCGGCGGTGAATCCGCTATTTTAAAGTCGTTGTTTAAGATATGCCGTGCGATGTCTTCCGCTTGTGTAACGGCTTCCTGAATGTCGGCGGAAGTCCACGCGGCAAGTTTCGCGTCTGTTTTCGTAACATCTCGCGGAAGCAAAATGTATCCAAGCGCAATCTCTTCCGAATAACCCGATTGACGCAAAATGTAATGATAAAGCGGCAATTGAAAATCAATCCACGCAAGATTACCGTCTGCATTTTTTTTCCGATGCGTTTTTTCCGGTTCCGCCGCTGAATCGGAAGTTTTGTAATCCAAAACGATTAGCCGTCCGGTTTGCTCCTCACGATCAATACGGTCAATACGACCATGAAGCGATATTTTTTGTCCGTCAATATCCAGAAAAACCGAATCATTTCTGAAAACAAATTCCGTTTCGATAATAGAATGACCGGCGGCAGCCCAAGTTGCCTGCCAAACGGCGAAGGCTTCAAGACGTTTCAGCGCACGTTCCATCTGAATGGCAATAACCGGACGTGGCTGTTTGCCGTATTTTTGCGTAATATAATTTTTGAGAACGGTATCAAGAAATGAAGTAATCGTCTCCGCCGAAGTTGAATTTTTGATACGGCTTTGTCCGAATTGCCGTAGAACTTCGTGAATCAGTGTTCCAAACGCCGGAGCGTCAAGTTCTTCATCGGTATCGTCAAGATTGTCCAACCGAAGACGATGCTTCAGATAATATCTGTACGGACAACGCAAATAATCGGAAAATTCCGTAACACGCATGGATTGCAATGTTTCAAGCGGTTCCGCTTCGGGAATATTGAATGTTGATTTTTCTGTTTGCCCCGGTTTGATTTTTCCGGTAAAAAACATTTCCGGTTCTTGTGGTATCTGACCAAAGTATTTCTGTACACGCCGCGTAATTGTTTCGTTTTCGGCGGCAAAAAAGAGCCGGCTCGGAAGTATCGGGTCGCCTTCAGTGGAACGGCGTCCACCAATCAGTTGGACGGCTTTCACGGAATGGTGTTTCATGGAACGGCGTGTTTCTAAAATAACCGATAACGCATAAGCATCACGTGCAAAACGCCGACGATTGTCTTCAATACCAAGTTCACGCCGAATTTTATCCGGCAAAAACAAGTCGGAAGTCAGAAATGACGGAACAAAACCATCATTCATTCCCGTTACAATTGCAATCGGCGCGTCATCCATTGCCATGTCAAGCCAACCGATCAATTCCACCGCGTCATGATTTTCGTGCGGCGGAATATTATCCGATTCAATTTGTAACAAAATCAAACGCAATGTTTCCGCAAATGAAACGTCTGGAAATAATTGTTTCGGAATATCTTCCAATATTTCGGCAGCGGTTTTAATTTTTTCTTTAACTTTTTCTTCGATTTTTTTATGGAGTTCGTTGGCTGTTGACTGATTGGTTGACGCCTGATTCTTTTTGTTACAAAGACGATGTAACATTTTTTCGGTTTTTTCCGTCCAGACTTGCGGTGATTGTTTCAACGGCGAAGCGAAATCAACATCGAGTAATTCCTTGAGCCTGTTCCAAACAGTTTGTAACAAATCGAACGATTGATTATATTGCGGATTTTCCGTATCAATTTTCGATTGCCAAGTATC
>JAISBG010000345.1 GCA_031266315.1 Planctomycetaceae bacterium
CCCAAAAAAATATCACCCCCGCTTGTAAAAAAACACAATTGCTTTCAGGGCGAATTTATTAACGTGTCTTAACCCGCCGCGTTGCGGCGGGTTGTTACGCATTGCCCTTGCAGGGCGGAGGAAAACTGGCAATTCTAGTGGGTTGACGTATGTTTGACCTACGGTGCGTAACATGACTTTAGGTGTTGAACACGAAAGGCACAAAAGACACGAAAAAGGATAAGAACCATATTTTGTGTTTTTCATGCCTTCCGTGTTCAATTATTACGAAGCAATTTACCGTCCCAACGTCAAATCGAAAACGTGTTTTCCGGACGGGACATTTTTTAATGTTTTACCATCGGGAAGGGAAACGGTGGCGGTACTTCCGGGCGGGATTTCAATTTCCCAATGGAAATTGTTGGCACTTTTTTTCCACCGGCTTTTTATCAATCCGCGAACCGAATTATATTCGGCGTTGACAAATTTCAAATCGCCAAGCGGTAACGGCTTCATAATAATATGTTCAAAACCCGGAAATTCAGGATCAGCCTTGATGCCTGCCAGATATTCGTAATACCAAATCACCAAATCGCCAATCAACATCACATGATTACCGCTGTTCATTGCCGGATCAGCAGTGTTTCCGTTCCAGAGTTCCCAGATTGTTGTTGCGCCTTGTTCAATCATGTAACCCCAACTCGGATAATCCGTGTTTGTTGTGAATTTGTACGAAATATCCGCATGTCCGAAATCGCTCAGAACACGATTCAACCATTGTCCGCCAATCAATCCCGTTCCGATATGATTGTTCGTAACCTTTTCGATGTTGGTTATCAACGTTTCAAAAACCTTATCACGCAATTCGTCCGGCACAATACCAAACCGTAACGGCAAAACACAAGATGTTTGCGTTCCGTTATCATATTTTGCGGTTTCGGTATTCAGAAACTTATTGTTGAACGCTTTCCGCATTTCGGTTGCTTTCTGTACAAATTCCGCCGCTTCGGAATCGTTGCCAAGCATTTTAGCGTATTTCGCCAGCAAATCGAGATTGTGAATGTAATACGAAGTTGCCAAAATTGCTTTCGATGTTTTTCGTGCAGGGTCTTGCGAGTGAATCAACTCCGGTTTTTCCGGCGGAACACACCAATCACCGTAATTGTCCTTGTCGATAATTCCGTCTTTCACAAACTGACCAAGATGTCCAATCAACCAGCGTTTCATTGCTTCGTAATGTCTTTCGATCGGTCGCCGGTCGCCGTACATTGTGTAAATACTGTCGGGAATAATCGTAAAAGCACTGGGCCACGTTACATTAGAACCGTACAAGGGCCAGAAATTCGGGCAAACATCGGATAAATTCCCGTCGTCCCGTTGCGAATCTTCAATATCAATAAGCCATTTTGAATAAAGCGTTATATTATCGAACAAAAACATTTCGCCTTTTGATTCGGCAGCACGATCACCTTGCCAACCCTGACGTTCATCGCGTTGCGGACAATCCGTCGGAATACTCAGATAATTGCCCTGCGTGCCGCGAATAACATTACGGAAAATCGCGTTAATTGTTGCGTTGTTCGTTTCAAATGTTCCAACTTTCGGTAAATCCGTGTTGATTACTCTTGCCGTCAATGTTTTTTCGTCCGGTTTGATATTATCAGGCAATCCCGTCAATTCCGCATAACGAAAACCATGATACGTAAATGTCGGAGTGAAACCTTTATCTCCGTCACCGGAAGCAATGTAAATATCACGGCATTGTGCGCCGCGTAAATTCGCAACGTAAAGCATTCCGTCCGGCAAAAGCGTTTCCGCGTGACGAATTTTCAACTCCGTACCTTCCGCCGCCAAACCTAAGTTTGCCTGAAGTTGTAATCGGCAGTTTCCGACCAGATTAACTCCAAAGTCGAAAATCCAAACACCGGCTTTAACTTCTTTAACAGACACCGGCGCAATTTCCTCAACAACCCGCATCGGCAGCATCATTTGTGCAACAAGTTTCCCCTTCGGAGCGTCCACAATTTGAGCGTTTTCTTCAAGCAGAATATTTTTTTTTCGCGCATCGTAAATTTCGCCATCGTAATCATTGTTCTCCCGAATCGGACCATTGGTCGAAAGATACCAATTCTCGTCGCTGACAACCATTTGCGTTGAACCGTCGGCGTACTGAATTTCGAGTTGGAACAATAATTTCGGATAACCGAAAGTTCGCGTTGTTGTCGGATCAGTTGTTCGCGGAGCGTAAAACCGACCATTACCAAGTTTAACAATAATACTATTGATACTATCATTGATACGAGGATTAATGGCTTCAGGAGTATTGTCATATTTTAACGTTGCCGGATCAATATCGTAGGTTACATAAGGAACACGTTTATCGTAATCGGTCAATACCGGATCAAGAACATGATCACCAACTGGTTTACCGTTCACAAGGAGTTCATAATAACCAAGACCGGAAATATACGCTGTTGCGCGAATCGGTTTGTCTTTAACCATAAAGAATAGGAATAAATTCCTTGCCGGCGGACTCGGACGTTCTGTATTGAAACTGATATTGCCCCAAGGACCTGCGCCGAAATCGGCAATTTTCGCGGAGTTTTTCCACGCGGAATCGTCAAACTCCAACATTTCACCGCCTTCAACCGAACCGTCAACCGCTTTCCATGTTGTATCGGTTTTGAGAAAAAGTTCGGCACCGCTTTTGTACTGAATCCGTAACACACCAATCAATCCGGCGGGATTCGGCGCTTCGCCCTGATTGGCAACATCAACCGCAAGAACATTCTTGCCCTGTTTCAACAATCCGGTAACATCAAAAAGTTTTGCCGTCTTGAAATTGGAACCGGTTCCAACCTCTTTGCCGTTAAGATACGCCGTAAAACCGTTGTCGGCAGTGAGAGCGAGTTCCGCTTTGCCGACTTCTTGCAACTCAACTAAGTCAAATATTTTGCGAAACATCGCGTGTTCGGGCGGAGCGTTTAAACCGTTTTCGTTTGTCCAAATCCATACGGCACTGTCCAATAATAATTTTGAAGGATCATTTTCGTTCTCTTTTTCTTCCAGCGAAACTTTATCAAGACCAATCCATTTCGCTTGCCATTTTTCCGGTTCAAAAATTCCGGTGCTGAATGCGGCGACAACCGGAAGCGACGGTTGGTTCTGTTTATCCCAAACGGTCAATGTCCATGTGTATTCTGATTTCGGTAACAACGGCTTACCGGCATATTCGACCAGTACAGCATTTTTTGCAACTTTGCCGGAATCCCAAACGGTTTCGGCTGGTTTTGAGAGTTTTAAGTGTATGGGCGTTGTCCGTTCCGTCCGATAAACGGTAATTTTGTACGCGGATTGCGTCTGATCACTTTCGTCCGATTTCAATTTCCACAAGAAACGCGGATTGAGTTCATCAATTCCTTTGGGCTCCGTCAAAAATTCCAACCGCAAATCATACGGCTCAACAACTCCGGCAGCAACCGAACTCGACGTTTCCAATTCCTCTTCATTTTCCTGAGCAATACAAACCGTCAACAACAGAATAAACACAAAACAAAAAGTCAATAACCGATTTAACATAACAGTTTCCTTGTTTGTTGAATTTTAATCATCTCTCAAAAAAGTACAAAATGTACAACGGAAATCATTGTATCATTTTGAAAAGACAAATCAACGGCGGATTTGGGGGCGGCAGGATTGCAAGTTTTTCCTCCGCCCCTTTAGGGGCATTGTATAACAACCCACCGCAACGCGGTGGGTTAAAGTTCTCATAAATTTCGCCCTGCAAGGGCAATGCCAATCCGCTTTGCATTGCCCTTGCAGGGCGATTGTTCGGGAGAGACTGTTCCCCACCGCGTTGCGGTGGGTTGTTACGCATTGCCCTTGCAGGGCGGAAGAAAACTTGCAATCCTACTGTTTGGGGGTCGCTTGTTAGTTTGTGAAAATCAGGTACATTATGTTGCAGAGTTGTTTGAAAATTATTTGATTTTTAACTTTATTCTTTCAATTATCATGGATACAAAAATCGGATTTATCGGAACCGGTCACATGGCAAGAGCATTGTCACGCGGTTTTATTAAAACAAAAACAATTCTTCCGGAAAAACTTTTCGGTTATGATGTTCGATTGGAAGCGGCGCGAAAGTTCGCGGAACAAACGGGCGGAACGGCGGTTACCACAGTTAAGGACTTGGTTGCCGGTTCGGATGTTGTTTTTCTTTCGGTCAAACCGCAACAAATGGGTGAAGTCCTTCATAATCTTGCTTCGCTTCGGGCGCATGGCTATAACCCGTTGTGGATTACAATTGCCGCCGGAATCCAACTTAAAACGTACTTAAAAGATCTCGGAACGAGTGCGCGGTTGGTACGTGTTATGCCCAACACACCTTGCTTAGTTGGTGAAGGCGTTTGCGGGTTCTGTCTTTCCGACGGCGCAAAAAAAGACGACGCGGAATTGGCGCTTGATCTTCTCTCAACGGTTGGGCTTGCCATTCCGTTCCCGGAACGCCAACTCGATGCGGTTGCCGGACTTTCCGGTAGCGGTCCGGCTTACGTTTACATGATGATTGACGCAATGGCTGACGGCGGCGTCAAAATGGGGTTGCCGCGTGAACAATCGTTATTGTTGGCAGCGCAAACAGTTCTCGGTGCCGCTAAAGTCGTTTTGCAAACAAACGAACACCCCGGAGTTCTCAAAGATAAAGTTTGCAGTCCGCGAGGAACAACAATCAGCGGTGTCCATTCCCTGGAACGCGACGGTTTCCGTGCCTCTGTTACCAACGCTGTTGAAGCCGCCACGTTGCGGTCTCGCGAAATGGGACTGGAAAACGATGACCCAAACAAAATCAAATAAAATATCAGTTCAAAGGTAATTTCTGAATATTTTTTTGACATGATTAACAAGATTTACAGGATTTTATAAAATTTTCTGATTCTACCGGATTAGGTGTTTCCCACCGGAATCGTAAAATTAAAGGTCAGCTATCATAAGGTGGGCAACCTTTTGCTATTTGCTAAAAGGTTGCGTCGGCGTACTCGCCGACAGTGAATTAGATGAACGACGGCAAATGATGTTGCCTTCCGTTTTGGAATCAATGCAGAGTCAATCGGCACGACCCTTCAGCGAAGTTTTTAATAAATAGCCCACCTCTTTCCGTGAATTTTCGTGTGTTTCCTGTTTAAAGCGAACTTGTCAATGCTTGGACACCTAATACGGTAGAATCAGGAAAATTTCACGAATAATCACATTATTTTTTATTTTTCGATGTCGCAAAATCGGAAAATTGACCATAAATTAACCATTCGATTTTGATCTCATGGATGAGATCGTCGGGAACAAGTTTTTATTATTCTTATTAATAGTAATAGTCATGAGTTTCCGGCTTCATTGGAACCGCAGACGTCTGTGTTTCGACGCGGCAAAATAGGGAGGATAATAATGAATCATCTCACCAAAAGGAATGCCCGGATTCAAAGCCCGGACTACATCATTTATGAAATCGGCGGCATAAGTCGTGATGAAATAGAAAAACTCTGGGGTTCGCGATGGGCTCAAAAATGTATTCGCGATGTCGCCGAAGATGTTGCAATTGCCCGTTTTTCTCCGTTTCCACGAGCAAAATCACAAGAGTTTTGTCCGCCACAACTCTGTTTTGAAAATAAACCCGAAAATAAATTCGGCAATAAGACCAAAAATAAAACGGCAACTCTTACCGTAAGTCCGTGGATAGATGTAAACCCCACCATTCTTTACGGTACACCACTTCAGGATTTCAATTCCTGGACTGTTTCTTTGCATGTTAAACGCGGATGCCGTTTGTTCGGTTTTATTCCGGTGGATTACTGCTTTAAAATAGTTGTTTTACAGGAAGATGCTCTCGAACTTGTACGGCTGTTTTATGATCACGGTGTGGAAGAATTGGTCGCCAAAGCAAAAATTTGGCGCGAACAAATTAATGAACGCTACCGCTATCGACTTGTCGGTGCCTTCTTCCTATAATAAATTTAGAATCGTCCTCCTAAAAAATCAATAATTATATCAGTGGAATTTTTATTAAAAATTTGTGAAGGCAGGCAATCATAAGGTGGGCAATGTTTTGCTAAAACATTGCCGTCGGCATTAGCCGACAGTGAATTAGATTAACGACGGCAAATGGTGTTACTTTCCGGTTGGAGTCAATGCAAACTCAACCGGTGCAACCCTTCAGCGAAGGGATTGCCCACCAATTTTCGTGATTTTCCACATTCCCGCTTTGTTTGAAATTTTGTTGTGATGTGATATGGGGGGTTGTTTTTTTAGGAAAATTTGCAATGATTTTATAGTTCCTAAACAATGATTCGTTTTGATGATTGAATTTATGGACTTGGTTGTTTGCTGTCCGGTCAATATTGGACGGATAAAACGGTTTTTTCCGTTTTCGTGTTTTCTAACTTTTCAGATATTACAAATCTATTTTATTTATCCCCCTATTTCACATGGAACTTCTTACTCTTTTTGCCAATGCTCCGGTATTTACAACCGCAGCAATGATTGATCTGGCGATTTTTATTGGATTTATTATTGCGGTTGTTGCGATTGGTATCGGAATGAGTCGCGGCACCGAAGGTAGTGAATCGTATTTTCTTGCCGGACGCGGTCTTGGTTGGTGGTTGATCGGATTTTCGCTCATCGCCGCCAATATCTCAACCGAACAATTCGTCGGTATGTCCGGCTCTGCCGCTAATTATGTTGGTCTGGCGATTGCGTCTTATGAATGGATGGCGGCTGTTACGTTGATTATTGTCGGTTTCATTTTTCTACCGCAATTTCTCAAAGCAGGAATTTACACCATTCCTGAGTTTCTGGAAAAACGTTACAACCGGTTTTCGCGTACTTTTATGTCGCTGATTATGATGATCACGTTTGTTACCGTGAACACAACAGCGGTGATTTATTCCGGTGCCAAAGTTTATTCCACTTTTTTCGACAATCAGACTTATTTCGGTATTCCGTTGGATATAGTTACGTTTTCGTGGTTGATTGGTATTTTGGCGGCAACTTATGTTTTCTTCGGGGGGTTGAAAGCGTGTGCGTGGGCGGATTTGTTACAGGGTTCGGCACTGATTCTCGGCGGAGCGATTGTTCTTGTCTTTGCCATGAACGCACTCGGTAACGCTGATTCAAAAACAATCGACAACGCCGTTCAAACAATCGCGGTTCAATCCGGTACCGAAATTTCCGAAACAGAAGTTGCGAAAATCAAGGATAGTTCCAGCGGTTACGAACGATTCGGAGTTCTGAACGCTCACAAACTTCGTATGAATCTTCCTTGGAATGACGGAGTGTTGCCGATTACTGCTTTGATGCTCGGACTTTGGATTCCCAATCTGTATTACTGGGGACTCAACCAATACATCATGCAACGAACTCTCGGTTCACGCTCTTTAGCCGAAGGACAAAAAGGAATCGTTTTCGCTGCATTTATGAAACTGATTATTCCGTTCATTGTTGTTTTTCCGGGACTAATCGCCTTTAACCTATTTAGCGGTGATATGCGTGTCAGTGCCTCCGCAAAAGAAAACAACGGAGTTGTTCTCGAAAAATTTGAATCGGTTAAAGATGATCCGACCGGTCAACGTTTACCTCCCCAAAAAACTATTACGTATTGGTTCTTTTGGGTCAAAACCAATCCCGACAGTCAACGTTCCGCCTTTCCTTTTGACGCAGACTTTGCGAAAATTGAACAGAATAAAGCAACAGAAATTGTTTTATACAATGCCGCTGTAGCACAAATTAAATCCGATCCTATTTCCGATTACAAATTGTTATTGGAACAAAATAAACAGATTCTTGCTGAAATTGCCAAGAAAAATGCAACCCTTCCCAAAGAGGATAAAATTATTGTTGAAAAACAATTGATGGGTTACGATTACGACGCGGCGTTTCCGTTGCTGATGAGCAAGTTGGTTCCTGCCGGTGGTTTTCGCGGATTCATGTTGGCGGCAATGCTTGGCGCGGTGATTAGTTCGCTTGCCTCCATGCTCAACGCCGCGTCAACGATATTTACGATGGATCTTTACAAAGAATATTTACATCGCGGAGCCGGTGATAAAACAGTGGTTTTGGTCGGACGTTCCTGTGTA
>JAISBG010000403.1 GCA_031266315.1 Planctomycetaceae bacterium
CTTACGGTTATCGTGGATGGTCAGGTATTTCGTTTGTCGATTCATCTGTAACCTTTGCTTCGGTTACAGATGGTTCTTCTAACTCTATTGCTTTCCATGAAATGTCATGGCAAGAAGGCGGATCACCAACAAAAAAGACTTATGGCGGATATTGCGGTTGGCATCGCGGTATTTGGTGTATGAATTATAACGCCGCAACCCCGCCATCTTCGACTTTCGGTGATTATGGGTATTCTTCCTCAAAATCACTTTTTCCTACCAGCGCAACCTATTTGATTAATGCTAAAGGATTTTGGAATTTTCGTAACTCCGCTCCGGTCGGAAGTGAACACCCTGGAGGAACAAACTTTGCCTTAGTTGACGGGGCGGTGCGATTTGTTCAGCAAACGCAACCTGTTTCAATATTAGAAGCATACGCGGTAATCAACGATGGACTAAGTGTTAGTGGATTTTGAAATCTATTATAAGTAACTTCTAAAAAACCATTTTTTGACAGGATTTACAAAATTTACAGGATAAAAATCAAATAAAATCCAGTAAATCATGTTTATCTTGTCGAAAAAATTGTTTTCGTCGGCGGTTTTTGGAAGTTGCCTATAACCTTTCACACCAATAATCAAAAAGTAACAAACCAACTACAATGGTAGGCGAACATCTGTTCGCCTACCTCTTTTCGCGTCGGTGGCGAATAATTTTGTGCGATTACCAATTTTGAAATCACCAACGGTTGCACCGGCAACCTCTAATAATTCCTTTTTTTACTACAGAGGACACAGAGAAAATTTTTTTAATCAATTTTTTTGAACAATTGGAATACACAAAACTTTACTACGATTATTTCTTTATTTTATGTATTTTAAGCGGTCAAAAACATTGTTCAAAACATTAGTTCAAAAGATTGTTCAAAATAATTATCTCTGTGTTCTCTGTGGTAAAAATTAAAAATGTATTTTTAGAGATATGCCCACCGCAATGGGTTTGAGTCGGTTCAAACTTCCATACCTTGCGAAAATTTCCAGTAATGATAGAATAAAAAAATTAAGAGATGTTGACGCTTAAAATTGCGGAAAAATTTTATTATTGGCAGTATTTTCTACCAACATTTTGTCCAGCGGAACAAGGAATACCGCAATTTGACGTGTTTCAACGATTTTTTGCGTCAACATGACCTAAATAATTATAATTAAGCATTGGAAAAAACTTTTGTCTTTTTTCCAATTTTACTATATTATCTATATTGTATTTTTGATATTCAATGAAAGTCATAATTGATCAGTTGATGAGCCAAAGCGGTGTGAAGTTTGGAACCAGTGGAGCACGCGGTCTTGCGGTGGATATGAGCGACTTTGTTTGTTTTGCTTACACTCTCGGTTTTTTACAAGACGCTGTTCATGAAGTTGCTCATACTTCCGAAAATAAACGTGTTGCGGTGGCTTACGATCTTCGGGAAAGTTCTCCGCGAATCGCCCGCGCTGTTCGTAAAGCGGTTCGCCATTTCGGGTTAAAACCAATTGATTGCCAAACAATTCCAACTCCAACTGTCGCTTTGTACGGAATTTCAGAAAATATTCCGGCAATCATGGTTACCGGAAGTCATATTCCCGAAAACCGAAACGGAATTAAATTTCATTTGCCTTTCGGTGAAATTCTCAAAAAAGATGAAACCGGAATTAAACAGCAAACAGTTAATGTTCCAGAGGAGTTGTTCGACTCAAACGGAATGTTATTATTAAAGCCCGCAGAATCAGACTTTTCCTCAGAAATTGACAACGGCAAAGCCAAACAATGTTATCTTGACCGGTTTCTTCGTGCTTTTCCCTCTGGTTTTTTGACTGGTTTTCGGATCGGACTTTACGAACATTCCGCCGTCGGACGTGATTTGTTGTATGAATTGTACACTGCCTTAGGCGCAACGGTAACACGGTTGGGACGGAGCGATACTTTCATTGCTGTTGACACCGAAGCGGTTCGAGATGAAGATCAGTTTCTTGTGCGAAAATGGGCAACCGGTCATTCGGAAAATCCGCCCTTCGACGCAATCCTTTCAACCGATGGCGACGGAGACCGACCTTTGTTGTTCGATGAACACGGCGAATGGATTCGCGGTGATGTTGCGGGAATTTTGACCTCGCGTTTTCTCTTGGCGGATTGCGTGGTAACTCCGCTCAATTCCAGTACCGCCCTTGAACGTTCAGGCTGGTTCAAAAAAATTGTTCGTACAAAAATCGGTTCGCCTTACGTGATTGAGGCAATGCAAGATGCCGTACAACACGGTTATAAACGTGTCGTTGGTTATGAAGCCAACGGCGGTTTTTTGACCGCCAATTCCATTTTGCTCGACGAAGAAGAGTCAAAACATCATTTATCGCCGTTGCCGACCCGCGACCCCGCTATCGTTCATATCGCAACACTTCGCCACGCCAAAGATGCCGGTGTACCGCTTTCGGAAATCGTTCATTATTTGCCGCGCCGCATTGTGATGAGCGACCGCATCCAAAATTTTCCGACAGAACTCTCACAACGTAAAATCGAAGAACTCACTTCAGGAGGCGAAGAAATGGTACAACTCGTTTTCGCTGCCTTCGGCGAATTGCAAACAATTGACCAAACGGACGGAATTCGTATGACGTTTGGCGATCAGGATATTGTCCATCTGCGACCATCAGGAAATGCACCGGAATTGCGTTGTTACACGGAATCCGACACCAAAGAACGAGCAACATCATTATTGTACAAAACCATGACCATTCTCGATACATGGCGCCGCCGCTCTCAACATGATTCTTATCCTTATCAGCAATAGGAGAAAGTGGAGAGGAATGAGAAGTGAGGAATT
>JAISBG010000454.1 GCA_031266315.1 Planctomycetaceae bacterium
CAAAAGCAAAGAAATCGTTCAAAGATTCTAATGAACCGGTTCCGGCAACAGCTCCGCCAGCAACTGTTCCCAAAGAACCAGTCCCGGCAAAAACTCCGGCAACTACTGAAACAAAAAAAACGTACACCACTCCAACAATAACAGAAATTCCAACTAAAACAAGAGAAACAGCTATGGATATAGTTAAAAGCGGAGTGATTACAAAAGATAACCCTAACGGAGTTATTGCTATTGATGAATGTCGGGAATTTTGTGCATTATACAATGTTTCAAAAGTTAAGGATTTGCTCACCGAACAAGTTTTTGAATTAGCCGACAAAATTCAAATGGTGCAAAAATTACGTTCTTTGATTGACGCAACAAAAATGCCGCCAAGTAAGGTAAACGAAATTATTCAGGCAACCGGAGCAAAATCGTTATTCACGATGGATAACAATGCTATTACGAAATTCGAACAAGCATTGCAAGATATGGGTAACGTAAAAAACTGACACACGGTCCTTGGTATGACCGCGACCAATGGCCGAAATTGTTTCACCCGTTACTTCAAGAGTACGGAGAAAAAGTGGTTTATGAAGTTGGTTTAGAGGTACTTGGATTTCCGCCGACGTGGGCGTTCCCGTCAATCGAACAGGTACTCCTAATTAAAAAAACGTTAAACAAAAAGAAAGGATTAAAACCATGACATGGTCTTATTCACCCAATCAAGAAGACGCTGAAGATATTATCAACGGCGGATTCAAAGAATTACCCGAAGGTTACTATCACGGGTTCATTGAAGATGTGTTGGATACCGCAACGAAAAATGGCGATCCAATGATCGAAATAACCGTAAAAATTTTGGCGGGAACAGTGAAAAATTGCAAAGGAATGAAAAAACCGTTTTATTTTTTGCAAAATGAATATTCCCTCAAAGAACTAATTAGACTACTAATTGCAACAAAAATGTTAACACCGGAAGATGTCAGAACGTATGGAGAAAACAATAAACCCATACCAATCGAAACATTTTTACCAGAATTGCCTGATCGTCAATTTTGTTTCCGTGTACGAAAATTTACCAAAAAAGATGGCAAAGAGGGTATTGGATATACCTTCTATTCAATTGATTCCGTCGAAGCAGCCGACATTCCCAAGGATTTAGAGGTGGTGAAATTGCTTCAAAATAACTCTGACAATTCTATCGAAGATGTTTTTTAGTCATTGACTTTTTGTCTGAACTATGAGTTATCGTGCAACGCATAGTTCAGGCAATTATTGTTATCCATTATGTTTACTACAAATAATACAAAAAATATAGAAATCACCGCATTGTATCGTCAAACGAATTATGTGTTTCAGGACGGAACACCGGATCGTTGTATCATTGGTACCGCCAATATTGACAATCCCCAAATGGCAATTGAAATTACAATAAAAGGTAATTGCCAACCAAACGAATTACAACAAAATACTTATTATCGTTTTTTCGGGCAATGGAAAACTCATAAAAAATACGGTAAACAATTTCTTTTTACATCATTTTGTGAAAGTGTTATTCTCAGCCGTAATGGAATTGTTACCTACTTACAAAATTGTCACGGAATCGGTAAAAAACGTGCCGAACAAATTTACGAATTGTTCGGCAACGAATCAATGGAAGCAATTAAAAAACAAGACATTAAATTATTTTCCATTAAAGGTCTTACAAATTCCATTGTAGAAAATGCCGCACAAAAACTTAATAACCAAGCCTCAACCGAATCCATAACCATTGAACTACACGATTTGCTTGATAGTTCGGGAATGCCAAAATGGTTACGTTCTAAACTTGTAATTGATTACGGAACAAACGCCGCTAATGTTATTCGCGAAAATCCGTACATTTTAATGAAGTATCCGGGTGTCGGATTCAATTTGGCAGACCAATTGTACCAAAAATTAGGACTTCCGCTTAATGCTCCTAACCGTCAAGGATATTTTCTGTGGAACATGATTTATCGTGACAGTTCCGGTTCCGTGTGGATTAGCCGAACACAACTGGAACGCCGCTTCAAAAAAGAAATCGGCAACGGTGCCAACTTCCAAACTGCCCTTGAATTTGGCAACGAAAATGATTTCTACTCATTATCGCGTCAAGAACATTACATCGCCGATTCAGAAAACGCCGATATTGAATCGAAAATAGCCCAAAAAATTGACAAAATATTACAGAATAATGATGTTCAGTGGTCTAACTTCACTCTTGGCGATGACCTCACACAACATCAAATTCAAGAATTACAAAAAGCAACACGTAAAAAGATTGGTATTTTGTCCGGCGCGCCGGGAACAGGAAAAACCTTTACACTGGCACGGCTCATCAATCTTATCGGAACGAAAAACGTGTTGGTTTGCGCTCCCACCGGCAAAGCGGCAGTACGAATCACACAAACGTTGCATGATTACAATATTCAACTTGTCGCTAAAACAATACATTCAACACTTGGGTGTATTCGTTCCGGTAATACTTTTCAATTTGAACACGATGAAAATAATCCGTTTGATGAGGAATTTGTAATCGTTGACGAATCATCAATGATTGATAATAGCCTATTCTACAGTTTGATTCGTGCTATTGATTCACACACGCATCTCCTGTTGGTTGGCGATCCTGACCAATTACCGCCAGTTGGAATTGGTGCCCCG
>JAISBG010000636.1 GCA_031266315.1 Planctomycetaceae bacterium
AACCATTGGCATAAACGTTGCAGTCCCGATCCGTGTAAAGATGAACGCCGGATTTTTTCGCCGCCAAACGAAGCAACTCCGAACTTACACCGGGAACACCAGAAAAAATTGATGTTTCACCGGATTCTCCGCGCCGCATCACAACAGCAGCAGAACCGTCAGAATAAACAGCAAGCGTTTCTTCCGGTTTTGCATCGGTAACAGAAAATAACGGCTTCACCGGATTTTTGATACCAAAACCATTTTCAAGTCCGAGCGATTTACCAATCTCCGTCGGTTCCGCCCAAGCGTTGACTCCGGCAATCCGTTTCGTTTTGAAACCGGTTAATTCGTTGATCGTTTCCGTCGAACCACCTTTTTTCGTATCGAGAAATCCGGACGCGAAACACCAGATGTTGACGGTTCCGGCTTTTGCCGATTGTTGTTTGAGTAATTTTCGTTGCGATTCAGAAAGTCTCCACACGGCGGCGAACACCTTCAGTTTCGCGTGAACTTTTCCGTTCAAAAAATCATCAAGAAGATACTGACCGTAAGGTGTTCCCATTCGGGCAAGCGGTTCACGGATTTTGTGTACAGCCGGAACCGACATGACGTTTCCTCCGGCGGCAACACTCAAAAGACTGGATTCGTTGAGAAAAACCGCAACATCCGGTTTGAACGGCACCGGCGTTTCGAGAAAAAGATTGTCAATCGTTTCAAGCCGTTTCATCTCCGCCCAAAGTTTCGGATCATCAAACCAGCCACCCGTTCCGAGATCCATCCACCACGTTCCAAAATGACGCACCGCACATTCGGCAGTATTTCGTAATAATAATTGACGTGTTGCCTCAAATGTCGTTCCGCCGTCTTGCCAGCCGGGAAAACTCAACTGGAATTCCGGTGTCAAATAAGTTCGCGTATCGTCTTCGTAAAGCCAGAGTTTTCCGGAAAGAGCCACACTTTCCGCCGCCGTCATCGCCGCTGCACTGCCGCCGGTTTTCCGGTCAAAATACGAAATCGGCGAACAATAAATATCAACATCGGGACTTGCCAACGCTTTTCGTAACGAATAATGTCCTGATGTTGCCGGTCCGGTCGATAAGGCACCAAATTCAAAAACATAACCGTAAAAAATTACCACCAACCGTTTACCGTTAGAGGCGTTCCGAGTCGTTTTCGCAAAAGCAAGCACCGTATCAATCATCATTTCTTGTTGAAATTCAACAAAATCAAGAACAATCTGTTGCGCTTTTTCAACCGCAACATCACGGAACACGCCGCCGGTTTTCGAGGCACGGAGTTCCGGTAACGGAATTTCGGCTGTTGATAATGTTGCAGAATTGTTTCCCCACGCTGTTTGTAACACTTTATCGTTTTTGTACCGGTTTTCCAGCCAACTCCGCCATGCTGTTGTATCCGTTTCGGCGTAACCGTTCAGAGCGGGTCCCCATGAATCCTGATAAAACCATTCGCCGGTGTTTTGCCCGACCGGATGATAACCGCCCATATTTGTACCGAAATTTTCTTCGAGATGCCGAACCAACGCGTCAAGGCGTTCGGCGGCTTCTTTGCGGTATTTCATGGACGAAACGGCAGCAACTTTACGCGAATCGTGTGGCGTTCCTTTCCACGTAATTACATCACCCGGATTGGCGTCCATCCACCAAGCCGGAGGATCCATCGGAATTCGCGGAATTAACAACGCATTGGGATTGGCGGCTAAAACACGACGGCAAGAATCATCAACAGCATTCCAATTGACTTCTTTTCCCGGCGGCGTCCAAGGCAACATAGTTGAAAATGAAACAAATTTCGCTCCGGCTTCTCCGGCTAATTTAATTTGGTTTCGGAAAAAATCGGCGTTGATTCCGCCAAGATAAATAAAATTTGTTCCCGGTCGGTAAAAAGCAATTCGAAGCGAAGTGGGAACATCACTCTTAATCCAAAACGATAATCGGTATTTTTTCGTTTTATCCAGAACAAGATTCGGATGATGATAAACGTGAAAATCAGGGAACTTACCGGTTTTCGGTGCAGTTAATCGAACAATCATTGCGTTGGAATTATCGGCTCCGGTTTTTGGTTCAACCGTAACGTTGCCCACCGTATTCATTTCACCGGCGGGTTGCCAAAATGTCCAATCGTTTTTGAAATCGTCCATTCCATTTTCGAAACGACAACACCCAAACACCTTCCGAACCAGTTTTCCCTCGACATCAAGTTCTTCGAGTAAAAGATCGTCAAAAGCAATCACTGCCGATTTGTTTCCGAAACGAATATGCATTGTTGCCGATTTCGGTTCACTTTCAACAGGTTGAAATTCAAACGCCAACCGTTGAGCTTCGGTTCCGACGGCAATCGGCAATGAACCCGGATTGCCGAAAAACATTCGGGCGCGAACCGGTTGACCGTCAACCAAAATTCGCGGAACCCCGTTTGTAACATCAACCCGAACCGTTTCCGCCGCCGGAAGATTATTTAAAAAATTGTTAAAGAAAAAAAGGAAAATAAAAGGGAAATAAACGCAACAAAATTTTTTTGACATCGTTATTGACTCCTGTTTTAGGAAAATAGTTTTTATTTGCACAAATAAAACAAACAGTTACGTAAATAAAGGTGGGCGACCTTTCGCTAAAAGGTCGCGTTGGCGTGCTCGCCGACAGTGAACCAGATTAACAACGGCAAACTGTATTGTCAACAACCGGCGCGACTACCCAGCGAGTCTTTTGATGAATAGCCTACTTCTTTCCGCGATTTTTCGTGTGTTTCGTGTTTAAAACGAATTTTTCAATGCGTTTTCAATACGAATTCACATTCGTGGTTCTGATTGTAGTTGATGATTTTTATGGCAACGTTACAGTTGTTCCATCAGTAACGTGTGAAAGTTGTACCAAAACGAGGGCGTTTGCCGTCAACGGCAATGACCGAACCGTTCCGTCTCCCATCAACGCGTTGCATGTTCCCGAATGCCAACTGCCAAAATCACGAGCATTGTCGGAGTTGATAGGAGATTTATCGGCAAAATATTCCTTTCTTTGAACACCGTTATAAAAATGCCGATAAGCACCGGTACAAGCCCAACCTTCAGTATAAAGCCATGTACTGTCAATCATCGTTTCATAAAGTTGTCCGTCGGGAATATATTTTTCTGACAAAATCAGTTGATTCGATGTTCCATCTGCCCACCAAGCTATTGTGTCACGGAATTGATAATCTTTGGCAACAAAGTTAAGAAGAACTGCTGCCCGAAATGCTCCGCGTTCGGTGTTTTGAAGAGTTGCTTCCTCTGCTGCATCGCGATTTCTATTACAATTATCGACGGAACCTTGATAATTGGATAACGTTCCCGGAATGAATGTTGTTCCTGATTGACGAAGAACGACAAAAGCGTAATCGCTTGCCGGTCCGTTATAACGCCGATCCGCAACAAGTGTCCAATTATTATCGGAATATCAGTAACTTTTTGTTGCAATTCCGGTTGCGGAACGGCGTGTCGGACAATAGTTGATCGGTATGGAACAAAGTCCTTTTTTGAAAGTATCTTTGTTAGGTAACGCTTCTAC
>JAISBG010000650.1 GCA_031266315.1 Planctomycetaceae bacterium
TTACCAAATTGTTCAGTGAATTTTCCGAAGCGTTTTCAACAAAGTTTTTCATGGTTGAGTTCCTTATTTATAAGTTTTTTGAAATCACTGCGATTCGCTTGCCGAAAAACAAGTCGGCAAAGAATGACGTATCGCAATTAAATCAGATTCAAATTTTATACAAAACAGAACAAACAGTCAAGTGAAAAGTTTTTTTTCTTTCTTTAGAATTTCAGAAAATTTTTTTCTGAAGTATTTTGGGAATTTTGTTAAAAATTGCTGATTCTACCGGATTAGGTATTTCCCACCAGAATCGTCAAATAATAGGTAATATTTCATCGGCAATCATAAGGTGGGCGACCTTTCGCTGAAAGATCGCGTCGGCGATAGCCGACTGTGAACTAGATTAATGACGGCAAAATGAAGACTCAACCGGCGCAACCGCCCAGCGGGCGGATTGCCCACCTCTTTTCGCGTGTTTCGCGTTCAAAACGAACTTTTCAATGCCTAGACACCTAATTCGATAGAATCAGAAAAATTGGTCAACATTAAGTAGGCTGAACTCTTCAGCGAAAGAATTACTTACCCAATTGGATATTTTTACTGTCCTACTGTGAGACAGGGATTGAAATTTTATATGATTTTGGTAGAGTTTAGATTTGCCGATTTTGGTATGACCGTGTTCACGTTGCAGGAATTTTTGGACTACCGGGAACCATTGTAAATGTGATGAACGGTTTGCTGTTTATGATAATTATTGTACACAATGTTGTAATAACTCAACCCAATCCTTCAACCCTAATTTATTCCTATGTCAACACAACTCATTGACAAGAACTTTTTGAACTGGGCAATTCAGGACGGAGAGAATCCGTCCTCACAATGTGCCTGCGGTTGTGACGGAAATTCCGTCGAAACGTGGAAAGCCAAAATGGCAACACTTCGCCGTGAAACCGTACAGAAACCAACAATCTTTATCGGAATGGGAACCTGCGGTTTTGGCGCAGGTTCTCATTTTACTCTTGCCGAAATTAAGAAATATTTGTCCGAAAAAGGAATTGACGCCGATATTGTGGAAGTCGGCTGCATCGGACTTTGTGCAATGGAACCCCTCGTCGATGTTCAACTGCCGGGGCGAACACGATTAATGTTTCAAACTGTTACGAAAGATAAAGTTGTCGCTCTGCTCAACTCTGTTTTTGTCGGAGAAGTGCCGAAAGATCTTGTTATGGGACAATTTCGTACACAGGGTCAGAGACCTTGGGACGGAGTGAAATTTCAAAATGAACATCCGTTTTTCGGTCCGCAAACCCGATGGGTGTTGAAAAACTGCGGCGTTATTGATCCGGCGCAACTCGAAGAATATCTTGCTTCCGGCGGTTATCAAGGGTTACGAAAAATTCTCGGCACGGACGGCAAACCCGCATGGGATCCAATGGATGTTTGTGTTGAAGTCGAAAAGAGCGGACTTCGTGGTCGCGGCGGCGGCGGTTTTCCAACCGGCATGAAATGGAAATTCGCACGGAATAACAAAGACACACATCGTTATCTCGTTTGTAACGCCGACGAAGGCGATCCCGGTGCGTTTATGGATCGTGCGGTTATCGAAGGTGATCCGCATCGGTTGCTCGAAGGGATGGCGATTGCTGCTTACGCAATTGGAGCGAATAAAGCGTACATTTATATCCGCGCCGAATATCCGCTTGCGATTGCTCGGCTTGAACAGGCAATTGCCGATGCGAAAGCGAATAATTTGCTTGGTGAAAAAATTCTTGGCAGTGATTTTTCGCTTGAAATGGTTATCAAAAAAGGAGCCGGCGCGTTTGTTTGCGGTGAAGAAACGGCGTTGATTCACAGTATCGAAGGTAAACGCGGAATGCCGCGTCCGCGTCCGCCGTTTCCTGCGGTCTCAGGATTGTTTGGGCATCCGACGATTATTAACAATGTCGAAACGTTGGCGAATGTTCCATCGCTGGTCAAAAACGGAGCCGATTGGTTTGCCGCTGTGGGAACTGCCGGAAGTAAAGGAACAAAAGTTTTTGCTTTGTCCGGCAAAGTTTTCCGTACAGGATTGGTCGAAGTGGCAATGGGAACAACGTTACGGGAAGTGGTCTTTTCCATTGGCGGCGGAATTGCACGCGGCAAGGCGTACAAGGCGGTACAAATCGGCGGTCCGTCGGGAGGTTGTATTCCTGAATCGCATCTCGATATTGAAATTGATTACGAATCACTGAAAACTGTCGGCGCAATGATGGGTTCCGGCGGTCTTGTTGTGATGGATGAAGACAACTGTATGGTTGATGTAGCAAAATTCTTTATGGATTTCATTCAACGTGAGAGTTGCGGTAAATGTATTCCGTGTCGGGAAGGAACACGGCGGATGTTGGAAACGCTGAATCGAATCACTCGCGGTCGGCGGCACGAAACCGGTAAACAAACGCTTGAACGGTTTCAAAGTGTGGTGTATCTTGAACATCTGGCGGAAGTGATTCGCGATACCTCGCTTTGTGGTTTGGGACAGACGGCTCCGAATCCGGTACTTTCGACATTGCGTTGGTTTCGGCACGAATATGAGGCTCACGTTTATGATCGGATATGCCCCGCCAAAGCGTGTGTCGATATGATTCGGTATCAGATTACCGAAAAATGCACCGGCTGTACACTTTGCGCACGAAAATGTCCTGCCGACGCAATTGTCGGAACGGCAAAGAATATGCATCATATCATAACTGATAAATGTATCAGTTGCGGAGCCTGTGCCGACTCCTGCCGCTTCCACGCAATAGAAAAAGTGTAATTATTGAAACGATTTTATTTTACGAAATCCGGTAAAATTTCTCGTTGCCTAGCCCGCTAGGACTTTATTTTGATAACCGCAGGTCGCGACCTGCGGTGTAATTGGTATTTTTTGACGATTCACTAATTTCTTAATGTTACGTAAAATCAATCCGGTGAGAACCTCATTACCTCATTAAAAATGATCAATAAGGTAAAATGAGGTAATGAGGTTGGTTTGGAAGAATCCATTTTGCTACTGAGGTTGTTTAGTAAGAAAAATTAGGTTGAAAATGAAGTTACGAAAACTTGATTTCGATCCTTTGAAAAATGACAAATACAACCATAACAAAGTTATAATTACCTAACAATTTAATCATACTTAAAACGATGCAAGTTGGTATTTTAATGGGCAGTGACAGCGATTGGCTGAAAATTGACGGTGTTGCTAAGGCGTTGGACGAGTTTGGTGTTTCGTATGAAATCAATGTAATGAGTGCGCATCGAACACCGGATTCCGTCAAAAAATATGCCGAAGAAGCGGCGGGTCGCGGTATATTTGTTATAATATGTGCGGCTGGCGGTGCGGCACATTTGGCAGGAGTTGTTGCTTCGCACACGACGCTTCCGGTGATTGGTATTCCAGTTCCGACAGAACTTTCCGGCGGTCTTGATTCGTTGCTCTCGACAGTTCAGATGCCGGGTGATATTCCGGTCGCAACAGTGGGAGTTGGTGCG
>JAISBG010000669.1 GCA_031266315.1 Planctomycetaceae bacterium
ATGGTAAACTGCTTAAAACGAATGCAACCGGTATCAGTCCGAAAATATGCGAATTGTTGAAAACATTTTTTCCCGAAAAAACAAAGGAAATTGACGAAGTAACGGCAGGAATTCGGCGCGTTGATGAGAAATCTGAGCAAGATACAAAAAAATATTTCAAAAAAGAAATTCCTGTTTCGGAAATGAAACCGGTTGACGAACTTTATACGATACACAATTTGTTGGAGTCACGTAATTCAAATTCAGCCATTATCAAAAATCAAATTGCCGACGCAATTCTTGCGTTTCCTGATTTTCAGGATCGGCTTCGCGTTTTACAAAAAAAGGCAGACGTAATGCGGAGTATGGTATTTGACGCGATGCGTAAAAATCCAAAATTGAAGCCGGAAATTGCTTTTCATGATGTGGATAAATTTTTGGAAACCGCAATAAAAGAAGCCGAAAGAAAAAATGATGATGAAAGTAAAATCATTTACCATAATCTCATTTCATATCAATTGAATATTTTATCGACAATGGTCAACTATATTGACAAAGCAGATGATCCTGTTCAATACGCAAAAGAAACCGAGAAACGGTATATTGATTTTATTAAAATGTACGTTTCAAAAATCACTTATTACGACAATATGCTGTCATCTGTAAGATATTTTATGGGACAACTGGAAGACATTGACGCAGAACATTCGACAACATTATTCAAAACATTTATCGACGAAGTAAAGCCGATTTTTGAAACGTCGAAAGATTTAGAATTGCAGGAATACGCAAAGCAACTTGTCAGTAAGGAACGTCGCGCGTCGCTGATCGGAAAAGAGTTGGAATTTGAATGTGTCTTGATCAACGGCGAAAAACTCAATGTAAAAGACCTTCGCGGCAAAATCGTACTGGTCAATTTCTGGGGAACAACTTGCGGTCCATGTTTGCGAGAATTTCCGCAAATGAAAAAACTGTACGAAAAATACAAACCAAAAGGTTATGAGATGATCGCGTACAGTTGCGGCGACGATACGGAAACACTCAATGCGTTCGTCGAAAAAACGAAATATCCTTGGCTGTTCAGTTCAACAGTGCTGTCGAAGGAAAAAGGCAACTTGAAAGATTACTCAGATTTTTACGGTATTAGCGGCATTCCGACAACGTTTATCCTTGACCGTAAAGGCATTGTCCGGTTTATGATGACCGGCTCAAACGATGAAATTCTAACAAGAGAAATCGATAAGATGTTTGAATAATCCCTGTGCAAATTTCGTTTTTGTAAGGGACAGAAGGGACACAAGGGACATGAGGGACATGAGGGACTTTAAGGACACGACGAAATCGTTTAAACTTAACATTCAAGTGTGATAAGTATATGTTCATTGCTAGCCATGTCCCTAAAGTCCCTTTTGTCCCTCGTGTCCCTTATGTCCCTTTACAAAAACTAAAATCAAATTTTAAAGTAAGAAAGGAAAATTAAAATGAAAAGTTTAACAAATTTCGTTTTGCCGTTACTTTTAACGGCGGTGTTTTTTTCGGCGAATAATAATTTGCTGTTGTTCGGACAAGCGGGAAAAATATTCTATAATAATGCTGTTCTTATCGGTGAAGAAGATAAAGATATTGAAGAGCCGCAAGATTATTCGCCCGATGATCCGCAACTTGGCGAGTTGATGAAACAAAAAAATAAATCGCAGTGGATCATGGATAAAAAATATCAGGAAGCCATGAAAGAATCCGAGAAAGAATTACAAAACTTTAATAAGAAAAAAATCGAGATTCACAAATATCTGTTGGATTCACACCTGAAAGAATTGCAATCGCTCAAACCGAAACAAATACCGAACGGTAAAAAATCCGATCTTGATCTGTTTAATTTTCCCGAATTGGACGGTTCGACAAATTGCATCAATCTTGGAGCGATTGTTACGTCTTATATTTTGGACGTGCCGTATAAATGGGAATTGACTGCACGGCAACGAAATTCTTATAACATATATCAGCCGTTTTTCCGAACTTATCCGCCCTTGCCCGATACGAATCATCACAATAATTACAATCGCAATAACGAAGAATCACCCGGAGCCGAATGGAAAGTTGTCGCCGATGTGGAAAAAACAACGTTTCGGCAACGAAATATTTTCCGCCAGCATTACGGTCAATTTCAAGGAACACACGCAGCGTATTTGTCCTTGATCGGCAAGGCGAAAAAAGAAGATAATAATGAACAAATACATAGAAGTTATTATGGTTCTCAAATTGATGAAAACGGAAATTATCCAAAAAATGATCCAACTATTACACCTGACGATCGCGGACGATTAGCGTTTCCGCAATCGGAGATTCTTCTCATTGCCCGCCGCCCGTCGGAAGATGAGAAAAAGGCAATGAAACGTGCTGAGGTTGAGTTGGATATTCGCCCTGTTGCGTTGGACGGTTTTGTGTTTATTCTCAACCGCCAAAATCCGGTCAAAAGTTTAACATTGGAACAGATCCAATCCATCTACGCCTCATCGAAACCAAAATCATGGAAAGATTACGGCGGAAACGAAAAACAAGGACAAATCAATATTTATGAACGCAATCGCAATTCGGGAAGCCGCGAATTAATGGACGAGTTGGTCATTACACCGGAAGCGTTACAAAAATATGTAGTGTTTCCGAGTTCATTTGTCCCCAATGATACAGTTAATTATCCTACAACTCAGAGCGTTGGTGCTAGTTATCCTGCTGCTATAGTTGATTATCCTACTACTACAATTGTCCCTCCCAATAATACAAAAAGCGTTTTACCGACATTGCCGCCTCAACAACAAGCAATAACTCCATTGGCTCCTGTTAAACGCGGCAATGAAGAATTTCGTAATCAACGTACAATTGCGGGAATGTCCGGCGGTGGAATGTCGATGGTATTTTACAATTTGAAACAAGACCCGCGAGCGATTGCGTATTCTGTTTATCATTACGAGCATTTTATGCTTCGAGTACCGGAAACGCGGGTGTTGGCGGTCAACGGTGTGTTTCCGAATTACGAAAATATACGCACGAAAAAATATCCGCTTGTTTACGAAATTTATGTCGTAACACGCAAAGGAATCCCCGACAATTCACCCGCCGCAAAACTTCGCGACTGGCTGCTATCCGACGACGGACAACGCGCCGTCCGCGAAAGCGGTTACGTACCAATCAACCCCGCAATCGCGATAGAATAATCTTTAACTATGATTTTCGTGATTTTTTTGATTTTTGTGAAAGATGTTAATTGTCCCTTTTGTCCTTAATGTCCCTTATAAAAACCTGAATTTACTGGATTAGGTGTTTTATTTTTTTACAACTGTTCACGATAAAACCAAAGTAAATAGGTGATTACATTATCCGTTTTGGAATCTCAAGTCCGTAGGACTTTAACATGGATAACCCCGTGCAAACGGAGTGCAGCACGGGGTAACGCAACCACACCAACCGGAACTACGTAGTAGTTCAACCGAAAACGTTTATCCTT
>JAISBG010000771.1 GCA_031266315.1 Planctomycetaceae bacterium
TGTCCTTTTTGTTAACCATTGTCAATAAGTATAATGTGTTCGTCCTAAAATCGATATTTTTATAACTATTCCATGTAATTTTTGTTAAAAGTAGTCATAACTATTTACTTAATAGATACAAAAAGCGGAGTAGCCCGATAGGGCTTCATTTTCATAACCGCAGGTCAAAGACCTGCGGTTACGAAAATAAAGCCCTGTCGGGCTATTCGGTTTTTCAGATCAATCCAGAAAATAATTATTTAGAAACTTGAAAAATACCAAATACAACCATAACACAGTATATTTTCAATAACTTCCAACCAATTTAGTCCCTATGTCGCATAATGTTCCGGCTGTTTATGATGTTTGGGCGGTCAGAATAAGGGCATTGTGTAACAAAAACCAGTGCCGAGAAAATGTGGCGGAGAAAAACGCACAAATGGCATAAAGTAACATCTAAAAATCTTTAGCAAAGATTATTTTTTGACAGGATATACATAATAAAGTGGATTTTGTTTGATTTTTATCCTGTAAATTTTGTAAGTCCTGTCAAAAAATAGGTTTTTAGAAGTTGTCTTATTTGAATAAATAATTATAATAAGGCGTGTTATGATAAAGTTGTTCACAAGTTGGCGATACCGACACACTGGTTTTTGGAACAATCAGAAAAAAATTGGAAAAACAATTCATGGCAGGATTGAATGAATGAGTACAAGCAACTTCAGTTTATTGACCCATTTGAAATGTGTGGAGTGCGGAAAACAATATTCTGCAGAAAAATTACACACCGTATGCGAAGACGAAAATTGCAAAGCGATTTTGTCCGCACAATATGATTTTGCCGCCAATACGTTGACGAAAGAGGAATTGTTGCGTCGTCCCGCGACAATGTGGCGGTATCAGGAATTTTTGCCTGTGCGGGATTCCAAGAATATTGTGACTCTTGGCGAAGGTTTTACGCCGATTATTCCGTTGAATCATTTTGAAAAAATAACCGGCAACCGCCGCGTGTTTTACAAGGACGAATCACTCAATCCGACCTGTTCGTTCAAAGCACGGGGATTGAGTGCCGCGATTTCCAAAGCAAAGGAACTGGGTGTTCGCGAAACGGTAATTCCGACAGCGGGCAATGCAGGCGGGGCGTTGGCGGCGTATTCCGCCAAAGCAGGAATGAAAGCCCACGTTTACATGCCCGAACAAACACCAACCGCTTTCAAAACCGAAGTCCTTTTGTTCGGCGCGGAATTTCAGGAAGTCAACGGCAGTATCAGTGATTGCGGTCAATTGTCAAACGCCGAAGCCGCAAAACACGGTTGGTTCGATGTTTCCACACTGAAAGAACCGTATCGGCTGGAAGGTAAAAAGACAATGGGTTACGAAATCGCCGAACAATTCCATTGGGAGATTCCCGACGTGATTCTTTATCCGACCGGCGGAGGAACCGGTATGATTGGTATCTGGAAAGCGTTTGACGAACTGGAACAACTCGGCTGGATTGGTAAAAAACGTCCGCGAATGGTTGCCGTTCAAAGCGATTGCTGCAACGGAATCCATCTCGCGTTCCAAAATAATCAATCGGCGTCAACATTCAAAGACAACGGAATTACAATTGCCAACGGGTTGCGTGTTCCCAAACCTTACGCGGACAAGATCATTCTGAAAGTGCTTCGCGAAAGTTGCGGAAACTCGGTGAGTGTCGGCGATTCGGAAATTATCGCGGCGTTGCGGGAAATCGCGGCTCTGGAAGGTTCGCTCTGGGCACCGGAAGGCGCGGCTCTCTGGCACGCCTTCAAGGTATTAACTCAATCGAAATGGATTGCCGACGGCGAAACCGTACTGTTACTGAATACCGGAAGTTGTTATAAATATCTCGATAACCTCTTTTCAGCATAAGTAAATCAGCATAAATAAAACACACACCGAAAGCATTAACGAAACAATGAATTCTCTGATTTTAATTGGTTATCGCGGAACCGGTAAAACAACAATTGCCCGAAAACTTGGCGAACAGCTTCAAATTCCGGTGATTGATTCCGATTCGGAAATCGAACACCGTTCAGGAAAAAGTATTGCGGATATTTTTGCACAAAACGGCGAAACGGTCTTTCGTGATCTGGAAGAATCAACGATTGCAGAACTGTTGCAACAGAACCGTTGCAATCAATTCGTTTTGTCGACCGGCGGCGGAGTTATTCTCCGACCGGAAACACGTTGCCGGCTTAGAAATGCCGGACATGTTGTCTGGCTTACGGCAACACCGGCAACAATTTTTCGCCGTATTCAGGGTGATCCGGCAACAACAACATTGCGTCCGAATCTGACTTCATTGACACCGCTGGACGAAATCATCAATCTACTCGAAAAACGCAATCCCCTTTATGCTGAAACCGCTCACGAAATGATCGAAACCGATTTTCTCCAAACCGACGAAATTACCAACAAAATCGTTGCTCATCTATTATCGGAATAAGAATAGCAGAATTTTCGTTGAGAGACACCTAATCCGATAGAATCAGAAATTATCAATATTCGTATTTTCGCTAACAATATTGCCAAAAACAAAAACCTGCCGGAAAAACTTAGAACTTAAATAATATCAACTTAGGAACAATATATGACAAAAGTAATTACAAATCCGTTTCGTGCTGATTTTATGGCTTTATGCGCCGAATCGCAAACCAGTATAAAATTGTGCGCACCCTACGTGAAGGCTGACGTAATATCAGAAATATATAATCGAAAACAAAGTGGCGTGTCTGTCCAACTAATTACGAAAGTGGACATAAAATCACTGTACAGCGGAGCGTTAGATGCGGAATCAATAGGACAAGTGTTAGCTGGAGGCGGCAAAGTTTTTAACTGTTCAAATTTGCACGCAAAAGTTTATATCTTCGATGACAATAAATGCATCGTTTCATCGGCAAACTTGACGACCTCGGGACTTATGCAAAATGCTGAATTCGGAGTGTTAACGAACGATAATAATATTGTTAATTCTGCTTTGGATTTTTATAGTACCACGATTAATAGTAAGAGCGTTCGTAGGATTTCAAAACGGAATGTAGCGGAAATAATCAATTTACTTGCAAAAATCCAACCTGTTCAACAAATTCAATACCCACAGCTATCACTAACGCCATCGTTAAATGGAAATACACTTGCAATTTCAAACGGTTTATCCGGTTGGAAACGAGAAATATTCCTGTTGTTGGGTCAGTTTGGTGATACGTTTTCTTCGGTCGATGTGAACGCAATGGCGCAACAATTATCTGAGAAACATCCAGTCTATGAAGATCGTAAGGCGAAAATACGGCAAATATTACAACAATTGCGCGACTTGGGGCTTGTTGAGTTTACATCTCGTGGTGTGTACAAAAAACTATGGGTTTAAAAGAAGGGCGTTTAATGTGAAATATGTCGTAGAGATTACCAAAACATAGAGCAATGGATGGCAAAAACTAGACCAATAGATAAAGGTGTACTGTTTGACTTGATAAAATTTTTCTTTACCTCCAAAGGAACCGACAAAATAAGCAATGTAAACAGTCCTATACAATGCAGGTAAAATGGGTTTCCAATCTTAATGAACTTTTTTGAAAAGTTTCGAAAAATTATCAAAACGAAAAATATCTTTAATTATTTTTTCGTTCCAATTATATTTCAAAAACGTGCCAAGAGCCGTTTGACCTTAAAGCAATCTTTACTAAACTTTGTATCTTATCAAAATTATCAAAAAAGAGGAGCAGTAGCATCAAAACGGCAACGAATGTAATACCGGTTTGAAAAAAATTAAAATTACATAATGCAGTTTGCCGATAAAAAATGTAGATTTAAAGTCGCTTTTGTAATTATTTTGCAATCAGTTCAAAACAAAATTGTATCAATTTACGGAATTGATTCTTTGTACCGGCACATTATAGACGCATGTTTTGCGTCTTGACATTATTAAAATCAAATTTGATTTTAATAATAACATTCAACAAGAATACACTTTGCCAATATCAAAATGTCAACAGCAAACACAACTTCAAAATCAAATCAATCCGCTTCCCTGCACGTGAAAATTAAACCGCAAATTTCGTGTCCGCATTGTTGGCATGAATTTCAGACCGATAAGATTTTGTTCATCAGCGAATCACCCGATTTGCTTGGAGATTCAAAACTCGGAGATGCGGAGCAGTTACGTTTTTTGCCTTATCGTTTTGGGGTTGGCGGCGAAGCGTTTGATGCACATGGAGTGGCTTGTCATAAATTGGCTTGTCCGAATTGTCATCTGCAAATACCGCGTCCGTTGTTGCACATGTCAAGTTTTTTTATTTCAATTGTCGGCGCGCCTGCAGCAGGAAAATCATACTTCTTCACGTCAATGGTTTGGCAACTCCGCAAAACAATGACCCGCGACTTTTGCATGAATTTCACCGATGCCGACCCTACGTTAAATAAACGAATCCGCGATTACGAAATGAAACAATTTATGGGAGGCGATGCTCCCGATGTACCCGTTGCAATCGAAAAAACAGATATACAAGGCGACATTTACAATAACACTTTCATCGACGGACACCTGACCTCGCTTGCTCAACCATTTTCATTTACGATTTCACCGTTGCCGTCGTACCCTTTCCCGCAACACGCTTCAAACGTAACACAAGCCGTCTGCATGTACGATAATGCCGGTGAAAGTTTTTTGCCCGGTGCCGATAATGTTTCACAACCGGTAACACGACATCTCGCAACTTCCGACGCAATTCTGTTTCTATTTGACCCGACTCAAGATTTACGTTTCAAAAATACTTGCAGAGAAATTGTAAACGATCCGCAAATGAATCCGGCACTCGGCGGCGATGTCCGCAGAAGCAAGGTAAATCAAAGTTCCGTTCTTACCGAAATGATTACACGAATCAGAACACATTCACATACTCCCCCGCACGAAAAAATTAAAACACCCATTATTATCGTTTTAACAAAATACGACGCTTGGCATCAACTCGTTAATTTTCCACATTACAATAATCCTTGGCAACAAGCAAAGAATTACAAGACAAGCGTTTACAACATAAGTTACGTAAATGAATATTCGCAAATTTTGCGTGAGTTGTTGTTGGAATTGATTCCCGATCTTGTCGGCACTGCGGAAGCGAATGCCGAAAAAGTTACTTATATTGCTGTTAGCGCAACAGGCACTGCGCCTGAAGTTGGTCAACCGGATAAAGACGGTAAACGCCCTTTATTGTATCAACCAGCAAATATAAAACCGGTTTGGGTTGAAGTTCCGTTTTTCCACGCTCAAACGCTTGCCGGTAAATATTGTGTGCCGGTTGTTAAAAGTTAGCATAAAATGACAAACAGATAAAACGAACAAATAAAATTCATAACCGCTCATGGTCAACGCTATGAACTGTTACTGTTTTTATGACAATAATTATTCATATCTTACTGCAACAAATTGCAAATGAATTGTTACTAAAATTTACGTCACAGCAAAGCCATTCGATTTTACACCCAATAACAAAATTCAAATCCAATGATTCAAGAACAAATTTCAACATCGTCGCAACGTTGTCTTGATGGCAACACCGGATTTGGTGTGGTTGCGCAAACAGTTGGGATGGCGTTGAATGTTTCGCGTGATGTGAGTATGTTGAGTGGTTATAGTCATTATTTTCCTGCGGGTGATGTTCGGAATCCGGTTGTGTTTATGCACGTGATTCGGCGTGCAGGCGGTATGGACCGTCATATTGTTTCACGTGTTGCGGATTGCGGTAACGATTATTCAGGGCGGACAAACAGAATTGCGCATCATTTGATCATTGAAGAATTGGATTTGCCGCAACTAACATGCGGACCGGCAATGATTTTATCGCAACAAAATTTGTTTCAGACAAAATGGAACGAAAAATCACGCGAATTGCCGTTGGGAAAAACATTGCCGAATCCGGAAATAACAGTACAAAAATGTTTTACGTGGGAATTATTTTGCGGTGATGCCGGTTGGGGCGGAGTTGTTGCGGAGCGGATTGAGCGGGGAGACCCGATTAGTTTAATTTTTGATCCGACGGGTAAAAACATTTTGCCGCTTATTGACGAAGTGTTTCGTTTGTTGCCGTCCAATGCGCGTTGGAAGACAACATTTAGTACCTTTTTTATGAAGTCGCAAGAACCGCCTCGCGCAAATAAAATTCAAATCAAATGTATTGTTGCGAATAGTGACGAAATGATGTATGCGAAGTTGACACCGAACACGCTGCTTATTGACTTACGCAAAAAAATTACTGAAACACCAACCGGAAAATATGTTGACATCGCAAGAAACGGCGCAACCAAACCGTCCCAAACGACATCGGTTTCCGTTCCAATTACAGTGCCGAATAAAGTTGAGGAATTAGTTGATGATAATCATTTTAATCATTTGATTGAATCTGTACCGCAAATTGAAAATACAGACAAAGAAAATTATGATGCTGTTATTCAACCGATAACGGTTCCAACTCAGCAATCAAAAAATTTTAACACACAAAATATAAATAAAAAATTTTCGTATAATAAACTTTGGCTAAATGCCATTCCGGTTGTGATTTTTTTAATATTGTTTTTGGGGTGTGTGTCAATTTATATGTTTTATCATTTGATTGGACAAAATAAAACTGCCGGAGGAAAAAAAAATACGATAAATGCGGTAAAAATTGATATTAAAAAAACCGAAACAGAACGTAGAAAAACCGAAGCAAGAATTGCCGCTGAAAAAATGGAACAAGAACGTAAGGAATCCGAAACAAAAATTGCCGCCGAGAAAATAGAACAAGAACGCAAAGAAACCGAAACAAGAATCGCAGCCCAAAAAATGGAACAGGAACGCAAAGAGGCTGAAGAAAAAGCCGATGCGGAAAAAAAACAAAAAGAAAAGAAGTTGGAAGTTAATCTTTTGGAGTTGCCTGAATATTGGCGAGGATTGGGTTTTCCGTTTTCGGGGAGGGCGAATGTTATGGTTTTGCCAAATTCGCAATTTCTTGTTGATGTTAAAGACCGTGTAAAAATCAGTTACAAGCCTTTTATTAATCTCGAATTGGAAACGGATAAAGCAATTCAAAATATTAAAAAAATCGAAAAACCGGACGGTATTGAACTTTGGTACGAAGAAGGAAAAGACCTTAACGGAAATCCGATAAAAAAAACAATCGCAACAATTAATTTGAAAGAAAACGGTTTAAATTTCAAATTTGACGATAAACTTCAAGGACATAAAACTGATGCCAACACAATACGACAGTTAAATCGTATTTTGCTTGCAAAATTGAAAGTAGAGATGATCGGAATACCTGTTACAAAAGAAATCGCGTTGTACACACCGGTGAGTGCAAGTAATATCGATACGAAAAAATTTGTGCTTTGGGGACAAGAAGGAAAGGAATATATTTTGTCGCAAAAAGATAGAGCGTTACTTTATTTCGATATTCGGAAATTTTATGAGATTCAAAATTCCAAAGAACAAGCACAATTGACAACTCCGAAAAAAATCGTACCGTTACAAGAATCGTCAGGTTATGTACAGGAAGTTACTTACAAGGGTGAAAAAGGTACTTGCAAAATAAAACCGTTAGATCAAAAAACGCTTACGCTTGAACTTAATTTTTTTTCACATTCGCTGGAGAATATGTTGAACAAATATGACGAGTTGAATCAACAAATTCGCGACGAAATTAGTTTGTACAACGAATTGGATAAAAAGAAAAAAGATGCGGAAGGATTTTTGTTCAACACTCACGCCGAAAAAGAATATACCGACCGCCTACGAGAGCAAATGATTCAAACTAATCCCAAACCCGAACTAATCAGATTTACAGAACAAAATTTCGGTGAATTGAATTTAGCAAACAATAGACTAAATTTGAAAATTAAAGAAACAGAAAAGAAAGTACAAAATTATGATCGCGACATCAGTTCAATTGACAACAAAATTAAAAAATTACAAACCGAAAAACAAAAATTAGAAACTAAAATTAACGAAAGTAAATCTTGGAATTATATTCGGTTGGAGGAATTTTCACTCTATTTACTAAAACCCGAAACAACAACAAACGATGCCGACAAAAAAGAAAATCAATTGTTGTTGTTGGAAGTCAAACCATAACAATGATCTTTCTTATAACTATTACGGTTAATAATATCGTTATGAATTTTGATTGACAATTCAAATATTAAACGTACAAACAATATTAACAAACATGATAAGCAATATTCAACATTTAATTGAAAATATTCGTACAACAATTTCGTTTCCTGAAACGGTTACGCCGAATCAAATACGTCTCTATGCACGTGATTATGCAGACGCTTGTGTTGAATTAAACCGGCGGGTGATGTTGTGTTGTCAACATATTCGTAGCGGTAATATTGCGGAGGGGATTCGGTTGGCGGAGATGGAGCCGAATCTTCTTGAGATGTATGCGGCTCTTGATATTGTTGTACGTGATGAGTGGATTGAAGTTGTTTCTACGCTCGGTTACAATGTTCCGCCGCCATTGCCGATAGATTCGTATAAGGAATTGAAAAATGCGTATTTGAAAATGTCGCCGCTTGAGCCGTTGTTACATTGGCATCGTTTGTATGCTTTGAGCGGTTCGCCAATTCGGGAACGACTCGCGGTGTTACGCGCTATTGCAAAAATTGATGCGCAAAATTCCTTTTGGCGTGAAGATCAGGAAGTATTTGAAAAAGTACGGCTCAATGAATTAGAGAAAGAAATCAAAAACGCCATTGCAACAAATAATTTAACACAAATTCAATCGCTTTACACAGAATTGAGTTCGCCTGATTGGGTTATTT
>JAISBG010000787.1 GCA_031266315.1 Planctomycetaceae bacterium
TTCATAACAATCACAGACGGCAACAACCCGAAAATTTTTCCGATCACCGAGAAATCCGCCGATAATTTCACTGCCGCGATTCCCGTAACCGATCAATGCCATAACAAGTTGTTCGCTTGGCGGAACAACACCTTCCCTACCCAAAACGGAAGAAGAAAGAACCAAAGGTGAAACGGCGGCGGTTGCGGCGGCGGCAAGAAAACCGCGACGATTCATGGTAGAAATTGAGGAAAACATAAAAATCTCCATTCAAAATTTTATTGTGACCACAAATGAAACCGCAACTTCAGGAAACGGCTCATTCGACAATTAGAAAAACCAAACCCATTATAACAATAAACAACCGGTTCCGTCTATATGATTCCGGTTAATAAAAAATAAATTTCATAAAACCACAATCAACGTATTTATTTGTTGCTTTTAACATCTCGCATTTTCTGACAAACAAACCTCAAACGTCCGGTCATCAGTTATTGACTGCGTTTACGGCGAAAGCCTTTCAGCGGAATTTTCGTTAAAGAGAGGCAGGTGGGCGACCTTTTGCTAAAGGGCTTTGACCCACACGGTCGCGTCGGTGTACTTGCCGACAGTGAATTAGATTAACAACGGAAACTATGTTGCCTTCCGTTTTGGAGTCGATAAGGAGTCAACCGGCGCGACCTTTCAGCGAAAGGTCGCCCACCTGATGATTGCCTACCTTCTGTTTACCAGCTTTTAATGAAAATTCCACTGAATAATTCCAAATAGACAATTATTCATATCTTTTTATTTTTCAGGTTTCCGGTTTGTTTTGTTTTTGTTGCGCTTCAATGGTTTTTTCTGCGGTTGCCTGTTGTTGCATTTGGAGAATCAGGCGTTGGACTTCGGCTTTGCGTAACGCATCCAGCCGGATAAATTCTTCACGGTCGGCAATTTCCTGCTCAATCTTTTGTCTCGCCTTTTCAGCAGCAAGACGTTCGATTTCACGGCGGCGTCTTTCTTCACGCCGTTTCAAAACCGAACGCGGTAACAATATTTTGGACGGTTTCGCAGGATCATCAACTGCAGGAAGAATTCGTACAGGAATATCAAGTTTTTGAAACATTCTGCAAACATGTTCATGGCACGTAAAAAGAAATATCTGCCGACCGGATTTTGCAAACTCAAGTAACACCTTCGCTGCCGCAAACGCCCGCCGTGAATCGAAGTTGACCAACACATCATCTAAAATCAACGGTAAAATCGAACCATGTTGCGCAAAAGCCGACGCAAGAGCAAGCCGAAGCGCAATAAACAATTGTTCCCGTGTTCCACGCGAAAGCCACGCCACATCAAACGTGTTACCTTCCGCGTCATCAACCATAAGCGTTTCTTCACCAAGCGGCGTCCATATCCGAAGATATTTTCCGTCCGTTAATCGTTTCAGGAGTTCCGACGCTTCGGCTAAGGTTCGCGGCTGACGTTCTCGTTCATACGTTGCGCGAATTTCGTCAAGCATTCGCGCACAAACCGCGTAAGTTTGCCAATCCAAAATAGCGCAACGAATTTTTTCATCAAGAATTGCCAGCTCACGTTGTTTTTTGATTGTTGTTTCGTCATCTGCAATCCGTTTGAGTTGTTCACCGAGTTGCCCGCGTTGCTCCAATTCCTCATGCAGTTTCGCTGATGTTGCTTCGATTCGTTTTATCACTTCTTTTAGTAATTCGTCCAAATCAGGAAGTTTTTCTAAATGTTCGAGTTGTTCGATTATTGTTTCGTTTTGATATTCAAAGGATTCGTTCTCGGATTTTTGTTGCCGAATCAATTCTTCTTCCGCTTGTTGTTCAAGAAATTTTCGTGCGATACGCGGTTCCAACAGACCGCCGATGACCGTTTCGGAACAAAAATTACCGATTGCCGCATCAAGTTCACGCTGAATCCCTTGTTCCTGTTGCAATAATCGGCGATGTTTTTGATGCCGGCGATATAATTCCCGTAACTCTTCCGGCATTTTAACACCGAATTGCCGCAGTAATTCTGTTTCCGTTTGTTTCGTTTTATGGAGATCGGTAACCGCTTTTTTCCGTGTCTTGCGGAATTGCCGGATCGTTTCTTTCAGTTGATTGCGAACCTGTTGGGTGGCGTCGTTTGTTTCCAATTTTTTACGAATTTCGTTCAAAATATCGACATAACTCATGCCGTCAGCAAACGAAAGTCCCGACTCAACAATCATTCGGTCAATCCGGTCAGTGATGAACCGCATATCCCGAATCCGTTGATTCATTATGTCGTAACGATTATCAAGTTCTTTTTTCAGATCGCCGACAACATCACAATGTTCTATCAAATCACGGATTCGCGCCGGTGTCCAGTCCTCCGGCAAACCCGTTAGACGAAGCCAATCGTTCCAACGTTTTGTTGCTGTTACGTGTTCTTCTTTGCAACGTTCCAAGCGGTTTTCAATTTGTTTGAGATGTTGGTTGACCTCACGGCGTTGCGTATCAATCGGAACCAATTTTTCAAGTTGGGACAATTCCTGTTGCGCTTCCTGACACCGGATTTCAATCGTCGAAACACTTGACGGAAGTTTCGTGTCAATCGCGGCGGCTTCCTGTTTGGCGTGTTCGATTTGCGTCAGAAGCATTCCGAGTTGACGCTGATTTTGTTCCAATTTTTTAGCGTTGCTCTTTTCCGAAACAATTTTGAACGCAAAAGAACCGCCAACGGCAAAAAGTCCTAAAATTGTCAAAAACGGCGGTATCTCTCCTTCAAATATTTTTGTTCCGATTGTTTCAAAAATTGCCAGTCCGACCGGAACGGCTCCCAAAACTCCGACGATTCCAAGTAGAATAATCGCCCAAGTCGGCAATGCCTGATGTTGTATCAAAAAAGCATTGATACGCCGCAACTCCTTATGATGCATTGTCATTTCCGCAAGCCGTTGACCGATACTTTGACGGCGTTTGAGATGTGAAAGAGTTTCGCTTGCCTTTTCGACCGCTTCCGGTAATTCCCTCACTTCACGCCGAGTAAGTTCCGTTTTGACTTTTTCGTTGAGAATTTTTGAACGTCCTAAGAGTTCGGTGTGCTGTTCCTTAACACGAAACAAACGCCGTCTTGCCCGATTAACCGCTTTTGCCGGAACTCTGTAACTGTCAAGCAGCACCGCATCAATTGAGTCGCCGGTATTCGGACGATAACCCTTCGCCGTAACAGGAATAGACGGCAATGTGGTTGGAACCGAAATAACCGCCCCCCCTGTATTAAACGAAGCGTGTTCAGGAGTAATCCGATTTTCCGTTGCGTTATTCTCCGTTTTTGTTGCATTGTGTTGCGAAGGAATCGGCAGAGAACGGCGTCCGCGTTTGATTTGTGTTTCTTCATCAAGAATACGCGCTTCGAGAGCCGTAATTTCGCTTTCCAGATTCGTGATTTGTGTATCAATTTCAACAATTCTTTTTTCCTCTTCGAGTAAAACTTCAAGTCTTGGAGCAAGTTTTTCAAGTGTTTCATTGATCGGTTGAGTGTTGAGAGTATCTTGTGTTTTCTGATATTCCTCTTTCAATTTACTGTACGTCAAACGGCGTTGTTCGAGTTGTTTGCCGATTTCGTCGAGTTGGGTTATGACCTGATCGGTAACAACGGCAACAGTCCCCATCGCGTTAATTTCGTCACGGATTTTACTGCGGCGTATCCAAACCGGTTCGGTTTGCTTCGCAATTTCGTACAACCGCTTTTCCCGTTGCCATTTAATAATATCTTCTTCAAGATTGGCAACCGTCCGATCCACTGTTCGCTGTTCATTCCGTATTCGTACATAATCACGGACAAGAAGTCCGGCATCTGCAATTTCCGCAACAATTTTTTCCCGTTGCCGAAATAGTTGCGTTAATTGGTCGGTTTCTTTGTGGTCGCGGTTCTGAATATTATTGTTCAGAATACGGTTTCGCCGTGTGGTCAGTTCCTTGATCGCGTCAACAATCGACACGCGATCCATACCAACACTAAGCCGAAAAAGCATTTCGGCGGCTTCTGTGTCGTTGAGCGAACCAAGTTTTTGTAACTCATCTAATCCGATAGCGAAAACATTATTGAATGTTGGTTCATCGACACCGGAAACCAGAACGCGCAACAATTGTGTTCCTTGCTTGTTACCGTCCAATGTTTGAATATCGACTTTTTCTTCATTTCCTGCTGTTTGGTTGGGGTGAAACATTCTTCGCAACTGAAAATGACCGCTTGGCGATTCGATTTGCAGGACGCCGCCGGAAATAACGTATAAAGATTTTCCTTCGTGATCGGTTTCGGTATTCCATGCGGTATTGATATTACCGGGTTTTCGCGCGTAGCGACGCCGTTCACCGCCGAAGCCGTAGAGTTCCGCTCGGACAAATTCCATCAATGTTGACTTTCCTGCTTCGTTGGCTCCGTAAAAGATATTGATTCCCCCCGATAACTTGGGAACCGTCAAACCCGACCAAAGACCAAACCGTTCAATTTCAAAAGATGTGATTTTCATGTGAAAACTGCGTTATCGTGAAGGACGCAACTCTATGAGTGTCTTGGATTTTCGAAATATAATAGAGTGTAAAATAAAAACATCGCCGCGCAAAACACCTAATCCTAATTCTCGGACTAAAACTGCTAAATTGCGCAATTGTTATATTATACCATTGTCTTCGGGCAATTCAAGACCAGCCCGAATAATTCATCTGGAGTTATTTTAAAGCGGTAGTTTGTGGTAAAATATTGTTTTCCATGTAGTTATACTGCGTGAATCATAAAATTGGTATTTTTTTAAGGATTCACTGGATTGCTTTTATTACGGAAAAGCAATCTAGCGGTAACCTCATTTTCAACCTAATTTTCCAAACAAAACAACCTCAGTAGCAAAAAAGAAAAAATAGACGAACCTCATTACCTCATTAAAATAATCAATGAGGTAATGGATTAGTGGAGAGTGGAGAGTGAATAGTTGGGGACACAAACGTGCTATTTACCGAAACGTTTTGGTAACTCATGTTACGCACCGTAGTTAAAAAGTCAAGGTAAAGATATTTGATTCCTAAGTCCGTAGGACTTTAACATGGATAACCCCGTGCAAGTGCAACGTAGCACGGGGCATTGAGTAATACACCACCACAACTCAATACCCCGTGCTGTACTTCGTTTGCACGGGGTTATCCACGTGAAAGTCCTACGGACTAAAATCATGAATAAACTCTTCACCTTGACTTTGATTCATCCTAAACGGTTACTTTTTTAACTACGGTGCGTAACATGAGTTATTCAAAAAGAAACGAATAAATGATTCTTATTGTGAATTTTCAACACCGGACGTTTTAAAATTTTCTATCAATTAGGTCGTCAAGAATATCTGTTTGATAGCGCGTATGCTCTTCAATAGACAAAATAACCCAAATTAAAGTAACGCTAACAAGTGCAACTATTTTGTAACAAATTACCGACACTGAACAGAGAATTATCAGATGTCCATTAGGATGAGCATTAAATGTCAGTACAAGTCTTACTATCAAGTCAATAAATCCAATAAAAATAACGATTATTGACAAAACTTGCATTATATTGCAATACACATGCAGTCCGCGAAACTTAACTGTCAATCCTTTGGCAGATTTCAGTCTTATTACACGAGGGTTTTTCTTTTGAGTGACAGAATTTTCATCTGACGGTGAATGATAAATAGAATCGGTCTAAAGTAAATTATATATCGAAATCTTGTTTATGTCAAAAATAAAATTATTAAAATTCTGATATCATTTCACTTGAATGCTGGTTTTACATTTTGTGGTTGACTTTGGATAAAATAGGAAAATGAAGGCAAAATATGTGCTTTAGAAAAAATACATATTTTTATTTTACCTATGTTTTCGTTTTTTCATCATGCTACATTCTAGTGAATAGATACAAAATTTTGCAAAGATCAGCGAAATTTTCGCTGATCTTTTATAACTGCTGAATTTATAAGAAATTGTGTCCTATTGGATTGTAAAAAATTGTGAAGATTGCCAGTGTCAATAATTTTCAAGAGCATGTGCGATTCCGAATGAACGGGTCGTTCAAGTTTGAAAAGGTCGGACAGGATAGTGAATTGAAACACGGTGAAGTAAGTGAGCAACAATTTTCGCAACAAATTGGTACGCACGGATTGATGTTTGCGTTGACCCGTCAAATGATTATTAACGATGATCTCGGCGCGTTTACGGACATTCCGCGAGCGATTGGAATTGGAGCGGCGGATGCGATTTCTGATGCCGTTTGGACTTGTCTGTTGGCAAATGCGAAACAAAAAGACGGGAACGAGTTTTTCTGTGCGGCGCATAAAAATATTGTAACAAGTGCGGATACCGAATTGAATGTGAAAGGATTGACCAAAGCGGAATTGGAATTTTCGAAGCAGGAACGCAGTAAAGACCGTCCGCTTGGAATTCCCGCCAAAATCCTGTTGGTGCCGTCCTCACTCAAGGTCGCCGCCGAAATGCTGATGAAGAGTTTGACCTTAAATGAAACAACAAGTGAAAACAATCCGAAACCGGTAATCAATCCTCATGCGGGAAAGTATGAAGTTGTTTCAACGCCGTATCTTTCCAGTGCGGCATTCAAAGGAAATAGCGCAACAACATGGTATTTGTTCGCCGATCCGTTACGGTTACCGGCGATTGAAGCGGCATTTCTTGGCGGTCAAGACCATCCGACCGTGGAGCGTGTGGATGCCGATTTCAATATTCTCGGTGTTCAACTTCGCGGTTTCATTGATTTCGGTGTCAAAGAACAAGACTGGCGCGGTGTATTGAAAATAGCAAATTAGTTGAAAGTAGAGAGTGGAGAGTGTCGCCAGTTGGAGAATTTACCGCAACAAATTAAATCCTCATGGAAACTCTCCACTATCAACTTTCCGCTCTCAACTATTTTTTGCGTATAATTCTGCGTGAAGCCGTTCAATTTCCTGCCGTTGGCGTTCGATTTCCTGCAATTGCGATTCAAAGTCTTCGTGATGTTGACGGTCAA